>JBCCNR010000161.1:0-4587 GCA_039025725.1 Pseudomonadota bacterium
GCTGCATCCTTTTACCGCTTATTCATTATAAATTTTCATGATGCAGAATTCATAAATTTAATAGGTCCTGACCCTAGCTGTTTGTTATCAAAAATGGATCAATAATGACACTTTCTGTGAGTGCACCTTATAATGATGATGTTATAAAAAAGTTCACGCTTGCTTCAGTCTTCTGGGCGGTTGCAGGTTTACTGGTTGGATTAATCATTGCCTTACAGTTGGCTTATCCGGATTTAAATATTGAGCCTTATCTTTCTTTTGGCAGGCTCAGGCCGCTCCATACATCAGCTGTTATTTTCGCATTTGGTGGGAATATTTTATTTGCGACAAGCTATTTTGTCGTTCAACGGACATGCCGAACACGTCTGGCCAGTGATAAATGGGCGACTTTCACCTTTTATGGCTATCAGGCTTTTATTGCCATGGCTGGATTTGGGTATCTTGCAGGGGTCACACAATCTAAAGAATATGCAGAGCCAGAATGGTATGCTGATTTATGGCTGACGATTGTTTGGGTTGTTTATCTTTTGGTTTATTTGGCAACATTAGCAAAGCGCAAAGAAAAGCATATTTATGTTGCAAATTGGTTTTATCTTGCATTTATCGTGACAGTTGCTGTGCTGCATTTGGGGAATAATATTTCTATTCCTGTCAGTATATTAAGTGTGAAAAGCTATTCTCTCTGGTCTGGCGTCCAAAGCGCAATGATACAATGGTGGTATGGTCACAATGCAGTGGGCTTTTTCCTGACATCTGGATTTCTTGGCATGATGTATTATTTTGTGCCCAAACGGGCTGGGCGTCCGGTCTATTCATATCGCTTATCAATTGTGCATTTCTGGTCTCTGATTTTTATATATATTTGGGCAGGTCCACACCATCTTCATTATACTGCGCTGCCTGATTGGGCGCAGACATTGGGTATGACATTTTCAATTATGCTGTGGATGCCAAGCTGGGGCGGTATGATCAATGGTGTGATGACGCTTTCCGGTGCATGGCATAAATTGCGTGAAGATCCCGTCTTAAAATTTATGATCATTGCTTTGGCTTTCTATGGCATGAGCACTTTTGAGGGCCCTCTTATGTCCATCAAGACTGTCAATGCGCTTTCTCATTATACAGATTGGACGATTGGTCATGTCCATTCAGGTGCATTGGGGTGGGTTGGATTTATCTCTTTTGGGGCTATTTATTACCTTGTGCCTGTATTGTGGAAAAAAGAAGAGCTCTATTCGCTGCGTCTGGTCAATATGCATCTTTGGATCGCGACAATAGGCATTGTACTTTATATTACCGCAATGTGGGTGTCCGGCATTATGCAGGGTCTGATGTGGCGGTCATATGATGATATGGGCTTCTTAGAATATTCCTTTGTTGAAACCGTTATGGCAATGCACCCTTTCTACATATTGCGTGCTTTAGGGGGCTTACTCTATTTAGCCGGCGCGCTGATCATGGTCTATAATCTTTATAAAACAATTCAACCTGCCAGAGACAATGAGACTGCAAATCTCAAAGAGGTCCGTTATGCTTAAAAAACATGAGATCTTTGAGAAAAACTCTATCTGGTTACTGATTGGGACAATTTTAATGATTTCAATCGGCGGGATTGTCGAGATTATTCCACTTTTTAGGCAGGAAGTTACGATAGAAGCTGTTAAAGGTATGCGCCCTTATACGCCTTTGGAGCTTACGGGACAAAATATCTATATCCGCGAAGGGTGTAATACCTGTCATTCGCAGCAGATTAGACCATTACGCGATGAAGTTGAGCGCTATGGTCATTATTCCCTTGCAGCTGAGAGCATGTATGATCATCCTTTTCAGTGGGGCTCAAAGCGGACAGGTCCCGATTTAGCACGCGTTGGCGGAAAATATTCAGATGCCTGGCATGTTCAGCATCTCAGGCGTCCTAGAGATGTCGTGCCAGAATCTATCATGCCTTCTTATAGTTTTATGCTCAAAAGAGGAGCCGATTTACGTGACATTCAGCAAGAGCTAGAAGTTCTGGCGCTTGCAGGTGTGCCTTATACGCAAGATATGATTGATCATGCTTACCATGATGCGATGGCGCAGGCGCGCGGAGAGAGTGACCACCATGAGGGTTTAATTGCGCGCTATGGAGAGAAAGTCAATTACAGAGATTTTGATGGTCAGCCCACTCTTGTTTCAGAGATGGATGCTTTGATTGCATATTTACAGGTTTTAGGAACGATGGCTGAATTGAAGAATTACGACCCTGATTTAGTACAAAATCTTCAGGAGGGTCAGGAATGATTGATTTTCTTGCAAAAAATGCTGGCATGATTGGATTGTTATTTTTCTTTTGTGTTTTTGTTGGCGTTGCCATTTGGGCTTATTGGCCAACGCAGAAAAAAAAGCTTGAGGCTTATAAATTTCTACCTCTCAAGGAGGAAGATATATGACACAGGATCATAATAAGCCACAAAAAGATATTGACGAGATAAGCGGTGTTGAAACGACAGGTCACGAATGGGATGGCATTAAAGAGCTCAATAATCCGGCTCCAAGATGGTGGTTATGGGTATTTTTTATCACATGTATTTGGGCAATAGGTTATTGGGTTATATATCCTGCATGGCCGGTCTTTTTTGGAGATAATGCGAGGGGTGGCACTAAAGGGCTGTATGAATGGACGCAATATAGCAAATTGAAAGATGATCAAACGGAGATTACAAATCTAAGAGGAGAATATCTAACGCGTTTCCGCAAAAGCTCATTTGAGGATATTGCACAAGATCCGGTTCTTTATTCATTTGCTATTGCCGGTGGAAAAAGTGCTTTTAAAGATAATTGTGCTACCTGCCATGGTACAGGTGGGGCAGGGGCTAAGGGCTATCCTAATTTAAATGATGATGATTGGATATGGGGCGGTACTGTTGAAGATATTCACCAGACACTTTTATATGGGATACGCTCAACCCATGAAGAGACTCGATATTCTGAAATGAATTCATTTAAAGATATGTTGACAGATGATCAGATCAATGAGGTTGCAACTTTTGTTTATAATGCATCACATGGGAAGGCAACTGATGAAAAAGGTTCTATGCTTTTTCAGGAAAACTGCGCAGCATGTCATGGTGCTGATGGGCGCGGTCTCCGTGAGATTGGCGCTCCTAATCTGATGGATCAGGTCTGGCTTTATGGTGGGAAATCAGTGCATGAGATTGCTGGGCAAATACGGGTTCCAAAGCATGGCATGATGCCGCATTGGGAAGGGCGCTTAGATCCACAAACTATCCGCCAGCTGGCGATTTATGTTCATGCGCTTGGGGGCGGTGAGTAATATCAGATCAAACAGCCATGAGGATACTATTGCCTTTAAGCATCTCAGTGGCAGAAAAAATACTATCATTCATCACATCAAAGCTATCGCCGATAAGTGGGTAAATCAGAGTATGATATCGGATTCGTGGCCTGATAAATTCCCGATAGTCTTCTAAGTAAATAGGCTTTTCTTCAATAGATGCAATTATATTTTTGATAAAATCCTCAGAGACCATGACCGCTTTGTCTATATCACCAGATTTTTCACTATAAGAAATCAGAAAAATATTATCTTCATGATGCGAAAGCAAATCTTCCTCATGGACTTTGCTACGTATCAAAGAAGATACTTCCAAAAGAGATCTATCTCTTATATGTTCATTATATTTCTGTCCGATCTCATCAATATTTTCGATATATAGAATATAAACAATTTCGCTATATCCCAGTGGCTTCGCCCAATCGATACGCTTTTTCAGATTTTTTAAAAATAATTTTTTATCAAGCAAGCCTGTGAGAGGGTTAAAATTATGTGCTGAAACCATCTCCGTTTCGGCTTTTTTACGTTGTATGGCACATTGGACTGCAAATTGCATCTTAACAGGATCGGCTTCTTTTTTGACGATAAATTCCTGTATCCCGAGCTGAAGAGATCTATGGGCGATATGCTGATTCTCGACATTGGTGAGTATAATCAATGGCAGCGTCGGTGATATACGACGCAAATCTTTTATATTTTGTGACCCTTCTTTGCAGTCCAAGCAATAATCAAGAATAATAGCATCGAAATCTTCGCCGGAAAGAGCCTCTAATGCTTGCTCAATATCGAAGACATGTTTTATCTTATATTTTGTACCGATAGGGCTTTTTGAAAAATTACTTTCCAAAAGCAACGCATCTGAGTAACAATCATCAATGTGAAGTATTCTAATTTCTCTCGCCATATGGAGACCTCAAAAATGAGTTTGCGTAGGGGGGGGAGGCGGTCGTCAATTTTTTGACAAATTGCAACTTTCACGCTATTTTGTCAAGTTTTTTCTAGGGGCAGTGCATGAATAAAGGTGTGTTGAAGAAAGAAAGTAACAATATTTACGATAATAATTTATATGTTATTGCACATGATTTGAGCGCATCTTTTAATCATATTAAAGGCTTTGCTGAGATATTATCTGGAAAAATTGCGGATAAGATTACTGCTGAAGACCAGCTTTATTTTGAGCATCTGATTCTAGCTGTGCGTAAATCTGAGGCCATGCTGAGTGCGATTACTAAATTATCTCATATTCCATTGCA
>JBCCNR010000162.1:0-4572 GCA_039025725.1 Pseudomonadota bacterium
CATATTTGAATGCTTTGACCGGTAAGGGCGTGCATATTGTAACGGTCAATGATTATCTTGCGAAACGTGATTCTGAATGGATGGGGCAGATACATCGCTTTTTAGGGCTGTCAGTTGGATGTATTGACAATTCTGCTAGTCAGGCGGATAAGAAGCAAGCTTATCTTTGTGATATTACATATGGGACAAATAATGAATATGGATTTGATTATCTGAGGGATAATCTTGCTATCCGGACAGAGGATTTGGCGCAAAGGCAGCCACATTATGCCATTATAGATGAAGTTGATTCGATTTTGATCGATGAAGCACGTACGCCTTTGATTATTTCAGGCCCAACTGACGATAAATCTGATTTATATCATGCTGCGAATAATATTGTTCTGCATTTTAAAGAAGAACATTATGAATTGGATGAGGAAAGCAAATCTGTCACTTTAAATGATGATGGGTATGACCTTGCAGAGAATTTATTGCAAGAAAAAGGGATTATGACATCAGGCCACCTTTATGATAATGAAAATCTAGAGGTTATCCACCATGTTACGCAGGCTTTAAAAGCGCATATTCTCTTTCAAAAAGACCGCGATTATATTGTTAAAAATAAAAAAGTCATTCTGATTGATGAATTTACTGGTCGAATGATGGATGGGCGACGTTTTTCGGATGGCCTACATCAAGCCCTTGAGGCCAAAGAAAATGTAGATATTCAGCCAGAAAATCAGACTTTATCTTCTGTCACTTTTCAAAATTACTTTAGATTATATGACAAGCTTTCTGGCATGACGGGAACAGCCGAGACTGAGGCTTCGGAGTTTAAAGAATCTTTTGGTCTCAAAGTGGTGCAAATTCCAACTAATCTTCCCGTGCAGCGTCATGATGAGAATGACGCGCTTTATATGACGCGTGAGGAAAAAGTCAGAGCAATCATTGAAGATATTGTTGCGGCAAGAGAAGCAGGTCGTCCTGTTTTGGTGGGGACAACTTCTATTGAACGTTCGGAGGAGCTTTCGAAAAGTCTCAAAAAAGAGAAAATCAAGCATCAGGTTTTAAATGCGCGCTACCATGAGCAAGAGGCTCAGATTATTGCGCAGGCCGGGCGATTAGGGGCTGTTACAATTTCGACGAATATGGCTGGTCGCGGAACTGATATTCAGCTTGGTGGGTCCTTAGAGATGCGCATTGCTACTGAGATTGATCCATCCCTGTCGGATGCAAAAAAACAAGAAAAAATAAAGGCTTTGGAAAAAGAGGTCGAAGCTGAAAAGCAAAAAGTCATTGCGGCGGGTGGTTTATATGTGATTGGCACTGAGCGCCATGAAAGTCGTCGTATTGACAATCAATTGCGGGGGCGCTCTGGGAGACAGGGCGATAAAGGGCGTTCGAGATTTTTCCTATCTTTAGAGGATGATTTGTTGCGTATTTTTGGCGGCGATAAGTTGAAAAACTTATTATCTCGTGTTGGGATGGAAAAGGGTGATGCTTTAGAAGATCGCATGCTTTCCAAAGCCATCATCAGGGCACAGAAAAAGATTGAACAAAAAAATTACGAAGCACGCCGTCAATTGATGAAATATGATGATATTATCAATGAACAGCGCTCTATTATATTTGCGCGAAGACGCAAACTCGTTGAGGGAGATGATTTTACCCCGATTGTGCATGAATTGATCAAAAAATATGTTGCGGATATAGTCCCTGATTTTTGTGATCAAAAATCTGTTCCTGAGGATTGGGATATTCAGGGCCTAAAATCTGCCCTCAAAGAAGGGCTGGGAGAGCATGATTATCAGATTGATGCTTATCTAAAAGGGGATGGACTGAACCGAGATCATTTTATGACATATCTGACTGAAAAACTGCAAGATATTCATCTTAACCACATTTCTTCATGGGACGAGAGTATTCTTCAGGGTATTCAACGGGAATGTGTCTTGCGTCCACTTGATTTTCATTGGCGTCATCATCTGGCTTTTTTAGATCGATTGGGGAAAATGATTGGCTTTAGGGGCTATGGACAGAAAGACCCTCTGATTGAATATAAAAAAGAAGCCTTTGAGAGCTTTGGAAATTTTCTAAGATCATGGCGTTTTGAGGCTTTAGGCCGTTTGCTGAAATTGCGTATTGAATATGAGGCTGAACCTACTATATCTGCACCTACGCCTCCACCTGTCATTGATATAGAAGATTATCCTCGCAATGCAGAATGTCCTTGTGGGTCTGGAAAGAAGATTAAACATTGTCATGGTGCGCTGCTCAAGAAACCTGAAAAAAATGTGGCGGTTTAAACCGGAACACACCCACGAAGAGCTTTTTCGCCTGGGTGCAGATATTTTAAAGACATCAGAGCATCAAGATCCTTTACGAATATCACGATCTCTATATCTTGCAGCATCTGAGTTAACCGAAACTGATCTGATTTTAAAAGCCCATGAAAGACCTAACGAAGATATATTTTTACGCTTTAAAGAATTTATTGAGCGCGCCAGCAAAAATGAGCCCATATCCAAAATATTAGGCCATAAAGAGTTCTTCAATCAGGACTTTATTGTCACGCATGATACTCTTGATCCGCGCGAAGATAGCGAGACTCTTATTCAGGCCATCCTAGAAGAATATGATGCACAACGCAGCGCCCCCTATAAGATTCTTGATATTGGAACAGGGTCAGGCTGTTTGGCAATCACATGTGCAAAAATTTTTCCTAAAAGTCATGTAATGGGTCTTGATATTTCTGAAAAAGCCCTTATAGTCGCAAGTAATAACGCTGTTAGGGCAAATGTTGGGGAAAGATGTTCTTTTGAAATCTCAAACTTTGGTGAAGACATTTTTGACAGGTTTGACATTATAGTTTCAAATCCCCCCTATATTCCGACAGCTGCGTTGCACTATCTTGATGCTTCAGTGCGTGACTTTGATCCGTTTGAGGCACTTGATGGGGGTGATGGTGGGTTTGAGTGCTATAAAACTATTGCACGCATTTTGCCGGCTTTATGTCTGTCCAGTACAGGACTGTTTCTTGAGGTTGGAATCGGGCAAGCCGCTTATGTAAAAGAGATTTTTAGCGCAAGTGGTTTTACAGGCTTTAAATTTTACACTGACACCCAGCGCATTATCCGATGTGTTTCTTGTAGGTATAGTGATCAAGAATAAATGAATTTAATAATTAGGTAAGTATTTACAGTTAGCATAAAGACATTCAAAGAAATTTATATTCCCTCTTATATTACCCAGACATCCAGCAGATAGATGTTTTGTCAGGGGGCGGCTCAGTACGGAAAGTACCAATAGAGCTTGTTCTGGTAAAACCATCCTTAAAGTGAAATGCACGGTATCTTATGCGAATAGACTTTTCTTTATATTATCAAACCAAGGCTCTATATGAATAATAAAAAGCGTCATTATAAGAATCGCGGCGGGCGTGGCCGAAGCAGTGGAAGTTCTCATCTTTCGATCAATAAAGTTTATGATTCCAATGGCCCCGGGGGAAAAGTTCGGGGGACTGCACAAACAATCTATGAGAAATATCAGTCTCTTGCGCGTGATGCGCATGCTTCTGGTGATCGTATTTTGGCGGAAAATTATTTGCAGCATGGCGAGCATTATTTGCGTATTATCCATACTATTCAAGAGCAGATGAATAATATGTATCGGGATCATACGCCGCAAAATGTTCCCTTTGATGATGGTGTCCTAGAAGGGCCACAGCATGATCAGGATAGTAGCATGCAGGAGAATAACAGCCCTGAGGGTGAGAAGTCTGATTTAAATGCTCCATTTTTAAGGCGTAGTGGTGCGCGTAGAAAACCACGCAAAGACACCAGTGAGAATGATGCAGTATCTGAGGATGATCATCATTCCCTTGATAAACAAATATCTGATAGCCCTGCATCAGATGATCCTGAAGCTACTCCAACTGTCAGACGCCGCAGAACACCGCGCCGGAGAGCCCCCAAGGCACAAGATACTTCCCAAAGCGGTGATAATTCTGATGCAGCAATAGATTGAGGCTTTTAAAATTACTCATAATCTGAAATGTTTGCCACCTTTTTTAGGTAAGTGCTTTTTATTAAAGCTTTTTAAAATTTCTAGTTTCTTTGCATTCACAAACAACTCAACAATGTTGTCCAAGAAGGTTTCTGCATTTGCTTCTTTGATATTGCTGGGTTTAGCGTTTTGAGAAATCTGTTTAAATAAATCATTTTGCTGTTTTTGTATAATCTGGACCAATAAGAGATGCATATTGTGTACCTTCAAAATGCTTATGTAAAAAAATAGAGAATTCAGTAACGTTAGGTCAATCTCTTAAAAATCTGAAGACTCTTTTTAAACGACTTTATGTCTGTCTTGTCTTAACTTGTCCTGAGGAGGCTTGATTGGGGGATGCTGGTGACGTATACATAATATATCCTTTTATTTGTTCTTTTGCAACTTCAAAATAACACATAAAATACAAAAAATAAACAAAATATTAAAAAAATATTAAAATTTAAGACATTGCGGATAAACTATCCTCAGCGAAGGGGTCTCCGTTAATAAAGCAATTTTGTGCAATTCCAAAAGCAATAAAAA
>JBCCNR010000163.1:0-4549 GCA_039025725.1 Pseudomonadota bacterium
AAAAATCACTTTAAATTGCTCATATAATAATTATGATAGATACAATCTTGAAAATGAATTAAGTCGCTTGGTATTATAGACAAAATATGTGTTCTCAAAAATCATTCATTCATTTGCGTGTCCATTCAAGCTACTCATTGCTGGAAGGGGCGATTGCGGTAAAGGCTCTTCCGAAGCTTTGTCAGGCCAATCATATGCCTGCTATAGCTTTGACAGATACGAATAACCTCTTTGGTGCGCTGGAATTTTCAGAGACTCTCTCAAAAGAGGGGATACAACCTATTATAGGTCTGCAGATTGATGTTGATCTGTCAGATTTCTTTGCTGATCAGAAAAGTAATATTGCTCCGTCTGGTGCGGTTCTATTATTTGCGAAATCTGAAGCAGGTTACCATAATCTTTTAAAAATTGCTTCGCGTGCTTATACAGTGCATTCTCATAATGGCGGCATACCATTCACCACCATAGAAGATATCACGACATGGCAGAATGATCTTATATTGCTGTCAGGGGGGCAGAAAGGTACGATAGGTGCTCTTCTGGAAAAGCAGAAAAAAGCGGATGCAGAGGCTCTGATCAAAACTTTCTACAAAGCTTACGGAGATAGATTTTATATTGAATTACAACGTTTGGGGCTGGAAAAAGAAAAAGAGCATGAGGCATGGTTTTTAGCACAAGCCTATGGAAATGATATTCCGATTGTTGCCACAAATGATGTGATGTTTGCAAAGAAAGAAATGCATGCCGCGCATGATGCTTTGATTTGTATTGCGGATGGAAATTATGTTGTGCAATCTGATCGTCGTAAAGTCTCTCCTGAGCAATATTTTAAATCTCCACAAGAGATGCAGGGCTTATTTCATGATTTACCGGAAGCCATAGAGAATACAATAGAAATTGCTCAAAGATGTGCTTTTAAAGTCAGTACACATCCGCCAATCTTACCAGCTTTTGTGCAGGGGGGTGCTTTTGAAGATGAGGCCAATGAATTGCGCAGGCAAGCACATGCTGGTCTTAAAATACGTTTGGATCAGGGGCCGCTTTTTGCAGATAGAAAAGCCTATGAAGAGCGCTTGGATTTTGAGCTGGATGTTATCTGTAAAATGAAATTTCCTGGTTATTTTCTCATTGTTGCGGATTTTATCAAATGGTCTAAGCAGAATGATATTCCTGTCGGGCCGGGTAGGGGGTCTGGGGCTGGCTCTGTTGTGGCATGGGCACTTACGATCACCGATCTTGATCCGCTGAGATTTGGTTTGCTCTTTGAAAGGTTCTTAAATCCTGAACGCGTCTCTATGCCGGATTTTGATATTGATTTTTGTCAGGATCGTCGTGAAGAAGTCATCCAATATGTGCGAGATCGATATGGCCATGATAAGGTTGCGCAGATTATAACATTTGGAAAATTACAAGCGCGCGCTGTGATACGTGATGTTGGACGGGTTATGCAGCTTCCATATGGGCAGGTTGATCGCTTATGTAAGTTGGTGCCGAATAATCCGGCCAATCCGATGACCATCACGGAGGCTCTTGAAAGCGAAGAGCCCTTTGCACAAGCAAAAAAAGACGATGAAACAGTCAGCAATATGTTGGATATAGCCATTCAGCTGGAGGGTCTTTATCGACATGCTTCAACCCATGCGGCGGGTGTCGTCATCGGAGACCGGCCTTTAGATGAGCTTGTGCCTGTTTATCGTGATCCGCGTTCAGAGATGCCGGTGACACAGTTCAATATGAAATGGGTCGAGCCCGCCGGTATGGTCAAATTTGACTTTTTGGGCTTAAAGACTTTGACAGTTATTCAGAAAGCTGTCGATTTACTAAAAAATCGTGACATAGACATTGTTCCAACGCATATTCCCCTTGATGATAAAACGACTTTTGAGTTGTTAGGGCAGGGTGAATCAACGGGTATATTCCAGCTTGAGAGTTCTGGTATGCGCGACGTGTTGCGGAAAATGAAGCCTGACTCGATTGAGGATATTATTGCTCTGGTTGCGTTATATCGTCCGGGTCCGATGGATAATATTCCGCTTTATATCTCTGTTAAGAAGGGCGAGAAAGAGCCCGACTATCTCCATCCATGGTTAGAAGAGACCTTGAAGGAGACATATGGCGTCATCATCTATCAAGAGCAAGTGATGCAAATTGCACAGATACTCTCAGGCTATTCGCTGGGCGAGGCGGATTTACTGCGTCGCGCTATGGGAAAAAAAATCAAGGAGGAAATGGACAAACAAAGAGAGCGCTTTGTTGGCGGTGCGACAGAAAAAAATGTTGATGCACAACAGGCAGGTTTTATTTTTGATTTGGTGGCAAAATTTGCTGGTTATGGTTTTAATAAGTCACATGCGGCGGCTTATGCTTTTGTGTCTTATCAGACGGCATATTTGAAAGCGAATTATCCGACAGAATTTATGGCCGCAACCATGACATATGATATGTCAAATACTGATAAGCTTGTTATTGACATTCAAGAGATCAAACGCTTAAAAATTCCGCTCATATCGCCATCTGTGAACACATCTGGGGTAGATTTTACCGTAAAAGATGGAAAAATTTTCTATGCACTTGCAGCGATTAAGAATGTAGGCGAAGCTGCGATGGTCTCTCTTGTGCAGGAGCGGGAGCAGAACGGACCATTCAAAGATATATATGATTTTGCGCGTCGCCTTGATAGTGGAGTGATGAATAAGCGCACATTAGAGTTTTTGATCAAATCCGGAGCGCTAGATTGTTTTTCATCTAACCGTAAGCAGCTATTATCTTCTTTGGATATTTTGGTTGCTGAATCTGTTCGTGCGCATCAGGAGAAAACAGGGGGCCAAAATTCTCTCTTTGGAGCTGAAGCTGAAGAAAATATGCGCGTCCCGTTAGCACAAGTGCCGGATGACCCTATGATGGAGCGCCTCAGTCAGGAGCATAATGCACTTGGTTTTTATCTTTCGGCGCACCCATTAGATAATATTAAAAGCGTTTTAAAAAGTGCGCATGTGATGTCTTATAGCACGTTGATATCCAAGGCAGAAAATAGCCCTGTTACTGGTAAAATTGCCGGAACCATTTCTCGTAAGCAAGAGCGTAAATCGGCAAAGGGCAATCGCTTTGCTTTCGTAGGTCTATCTGATGCTTCGGGGAATTATGAAGTTGCTTTATTTTCGGATGTGTTGGAGCAAAGCAGGGACTTGCTTGAGGTTGGAACTTCTGTGGTTTTGAATGTCGAAGCCAAAATGGAGGGAGACCAGATACGCGTGCGTGTACAGTCTCTGCGCCCAATAGAGGATTTAGCGCCGCAAGAGGATATGAATTTATGTCTGAAGGTGACGTCTCCGGTTGCGATTGAGGGAGTTAAGAAAATTTTACGCGATAAAGGCAAAGCCAATGCCGGAAACGGAAAGATTATTTTAAAAATTGATGATGCTCATATTGGGAAATCCGCATCTATCATGTTAAATCAGCGTTATAGGGTAACGCCAGCCCTCCAAACGCGCCTTCTTGATATTGCTGGTATAGAATCTGCCGAAGAGGTGTAGTTTGTATTATGTAAATTAAGGCGCATATATAAGTTCTCATATATCTTCTTGTGGGTATAACAATTTGTAAGTATCAGAAACTGCTTCATGTAGTTTAAATAAATGCGTTGGTTCTGCACCATATATTTCACTAATTTGTGCGATGCTTAAGTACTTACTTTCCGGTGCAATACCTCCTTTTGATACGACACATAGCTGTCCACCTATGCGCATAATTTGCGCTGTATGAAGAGGGATCCCTTTGGTTGGGTCTGTCCAGGCAAATATGAAATTTGTATCTTGGGTTTCAACAACATTACGACATATCTCTTTGATGAAAGGAGCAAGTTCACTTTGTAATGCACTCCTGGCCTCATCAATCTCTTCTTGCTGAATATAAAGGCGCTTAATGTCTTCTTGCGTATCTTTGATATTCTCATAAAATTGTGAACCCAGTAAACCAATAGCATTTGACGATGATTTGAAAGTTTTAGATGGAGTTTGGTAATGTTTGTGATGCAGTGGCTTCTTTCCTTCACATAAAGCGCGCCAAATGCGCCTTTCTTTTTCTAAAAAATTAACTTGCTCAGTAAGTTCGGTGGTCTGATCAGTGAAGTATCTTTCCAGTTTTTCATCAAGATGTTGCTCTTCTTTTGCTTTAAGGAAGTCAAAAAGATCCTGCCCAGATGCTTTAGCTTCCTCCAAAAGATCATCTACCTGAATATATCCAAGTTTTTTGTAATAATCCTCCATTTCTGAAATGGATCTGAATGTTATTGTTTTTTCTGTGCCAGCCACAGCACCATAACAATTTCCATAGCCCGGGACCATCGGACGAATTGGGCAAGTAAGAAGCATATCGGTGTTATCATAATTATCATTGATAAGCTTTAAGGAATAAAAAGTTTGACCAGCAATCTTCAGAACACCTAAATAAACTTGATCAAGAAGACAAAGTCCTCTTGCAAGCTGATCTTTATCAATGGCTTGTGATTTAAGTCTATTAAAAATTTGAGGAATAATCTTCCCTGCTTCTA
>JBCCNR010000164.1:0-4527 GCA_039025725.1 Pseudomonadota bacterium
TATTATCCTTAAAATATAATGCAACACCATTAAAAGCTTGAGACATTTAAGCAAGTGATAATCTTGGCACTTTCTTTGCTGATCAATACATATCTTTTAAAAATTTGAGGATATATGCATCCCCCTCATATAGATTTACCACCAATGCTGTTGGCATCATATTTCGCAGGTATGGTTATTATGCCGCATTGCAAATGCAGTGTGGCACTTAAAGGGCATCAAGGTGAAATTGCCCGCCACGCCTACAAAACTAGTAGGGATCTGGCACTTATACAGACAAAATATGAGCACAAAGCATATAAAAAAGGCTGTTATGTAAAAATTGATGAATTAGAAGAAGTCGATGATAGCATTGTTAGGCTTAAGGTAACAGGCATATCTCGATTTACCAGTACAAATATTTTGAAAGTTCAAAATTTTAAGCATAATTTTTTAGAAGTCGAATATGATTATTTTAAAAATGATTATGATGAAACGAAATCTATTTTAAATTTGGAAGAAATTAATCCGTTCTTATTAAACTACATGATGGCTTTCTTATTGGATGTAGGAATGCATAGTGAAATAAATGGTATTGATAATCTATCAATGGATAAATTTCTGAACTCACTTATTATGGTTATGCCAATGCGTGATATAGAAAGAGACTATCTTTCTGAGCTTACAACAACAAAAGAAAAAGAAGATGCACTCTCAGTTATTCTTAGAGACAATGAAATAGGCTTGACATCGAACCAAATATTTCACTAAATCGTGAAATGACACATAAAAATAATCTTGAAAATCTCGTGAAAGACTTGGTTTGTCCATCAACAGGTGGTAAGCTCATTTTATCTGATGACCATATGTGGTTGATATCGCCAATAGCGAAAATAAAATATCCTATTAAAAATGATATTCCAATCATGGTTGTTCAAGAGGCTACTTCTTTGAGTCATGATGAATTAGAAGCCTTAACATCTGTTTCTTAGTTTAAAAAAATCTGGAAAAAAAACCTATCCATAGCGGAAATAAGCTGTTATGTAGTGGCTTAAATTATAGATATTCGTACGTTAATGAAGGAAAGTGAATGTTCAAAATAGCAAAAAAAGAACTTGAATGGGGCGGAAAAAAACTCACAATTGAAACTGGTCGCGTTGCAAGGCAAGCAGATGGTGCCGTAATTGTTACATATGGGGATACATCTGTTTTGGCAACAACTGTATCTGCAAAATCCCCAAAGAGCGATGTCGATTTTTTCCCACTTTCTGTCCATTACCAAGAGAAATATTCTTCTGCTGGTAAGGTGCCAGGTGGCTACGGCAAGAGAGAAGGGCGTCCATCTGAAAAAGAAACACTCGTAAGTCGTTTAATAGATAGGCCAATACGCCCTCTCTTTTTTGAAGGTTTTAAAAATGAAACGCAGGTTATCGTCACAGTTCTTTCCTATGATTGCGAGGTAGACTCTGATATTCCAGCTATTATTGGTGCATCGGCTGCTTTGGTTCTCTCAGGTGTCCCTTTCATGGGTCCAATCGGGGCGGCGAAAGTTGGTTTTAAAGATGGTGCATATATACTTAATCCTACAATTCCTGAGGTCGCAGATTCTGAACTGGAGCTTGTCGTTGCGGGTACAGCTGATGCCGTTATGATGGTCGAATCTGAAGCCAAAGAGCTCACGGAAGAGCAAATGCTAGGGGCAGTTACATTTGGTCATGCACAAATGCAGCCAGTTATAGATATGATTATAGACTTAGCTGAAGAAGCTGGCAGTGAGGCTTGGCCACTTCCTGAGAAAATGGACAGCAGCTTACTTGAAGCTGTGCGTGAAAAAACTGAGGCTGATTTGCGCGAGGCTTTTGCGATTACAGAAAAGCAGTCTCGATCAAAGCGTCTAGATGAGATTAAAGCATCTCTTTTGGAAAGCTATGCGGAACAAGAGGAAGTGAGTGAAGTTTCAGTATTAGATTGCTTTAAGAAAATTGAGCAGGATATTGTGCGCGGTCAAATTCTTGACAGTGGCAAACGTATTGATGGGCGAGATCTAGAAACTGTACGTCAGATCAGTTGTGAAACAGGAATTTTGCCGCGTGTGCATGGGTCTGCTTTATTTACAAGGGGAGAAACGCAGGCACTTGTTGTGACGACGCTTGGAACGGATGATGATTCTTTGATTGTTGATGCTTTAGAGGGGACATATCGCGAGCCCTTTATGTTGCATTATAATTTTCCTCCTTATTCAGTTGGTGAGGCTGGGCGTATGGGGTCACCTGGACGGCGTGAAATTGGACATGGTAAGTTGGCATGGCGCGCTGTACATCCTGTTTTGCCGAATAAAGAAGAGTTTCCATATACAATGCGTGTTGTATCTGAAATTACGGAATCAAATGGGTCTTCATCTATGGCGACAGTGTGTGGAACATCTCTGGCGCTGATGGATGCAGGTGTTCCTGTGAAAAGTCCGATTGCCGGGGTTGCAATGGGCCTTATTAAAGAAGAAGAGAAATTTGCTGTTTTAACAGATATTCTCGGCGATGAGGACCATTTAGGAGATATGGATTTTAAAGTTGCAGGAACGAAAAATGGTATTACTTCCTTGCAGATGGATATAAAAATTTCTGGTATCACACAGGAAATCATGGAGAAAGCGCTGTCTCAGGCGAAAGATGGACGTTTCGTGATTTTAGATGAGATGGCAAAAGCGATCACTGAGGCAAAAGCATTCTCTCCAAACGCGCCTAAAATTGAAGTGATGCAAATTCCAGTTGATAAAATCCGTGAGGTAATTGGCTCTGGTGGAAAGGTTATTCGCGATATCGTAGAGACTTCCGGTGCAAAGATTGATCTTTCAGATGATGGCACAGTAAAAATTGCCTCGCATGATCAGTCGAGCATTGATGCAGCTCGTAAACGCATCGAAGATATCACTTTAGAACCTGAAGTTGGTAAAATTTATGATGGTAAGGTTGTAAAAGTCATGGATTTTGGTGCTTTTGTGAATTTTATGGGTGCGCGTGATGGCTTGGTTCATGTTTCTATGATGGCAGATTATCGTGTGAATAAACCGTCAGACCTTGTTAAAGAGGGCGACATTGTGAAAGTAAAGGTGATGGGCTTTGATGATCGTGGCAAGGTGCGTTTATCAATGAAAGATGTGCCTGAAAATGAAGCAGATAAAGCGGATAGTGCCTGATTTACATAACTTGATAACGGTATTGGCCTTTAAGAGAGAAGGGCTCCTGAGTACTTCTTTTTTAAGATAGATAGTGCGTGCTATCCCAACAGGTTTAATAAAAGGTCTTTAGGTGATTTTTGCCTACAAGCGTTACTATCTTATGCAGCCTTGATGCATGTAAACGATTATCACTCTTTTTTGCTAGCTTCCTTAATTCTATATTCGTGTGGCCTTTACGAATAGTCTCTAAAACTTGCATTTCCATGCTCCTGTTTTAAATCATATTACACATATTTCTTCTAAATCATAACATTCTTCACATATACACCAAACCCCAAATAATTTAAGGCGCTTGGTATTATAAGCAACTTATCAACACGGTAGATGGTGGCGAATATGTCTTAACAGTTGGCGAATTTCAGCCTTCTTTAAACATATTCCTAGATAAAGGCACTTCTAAAGAAAAGATATTATTCTACCTATTGAACAATCAACCCCTGATATTCGATATTGGCTGCCACACTTTCATCAGGTGTTCTAGGTCAACATAGTGATCCTTTACTGCCCTAATTGTATCCACTATTCTTATTCATGATATACAAAAAAACAGTTTTTTCTTAAACCAATATTATCATTGCCAAGTTATATTTCTATTATATGTTGTGAAAGTTACCTATGAAAATTAAAAAGTATTTGATTGCAGGATTAGCGTTATTAAGTACTGGGTTAGGATTTCAGTCAAATAGAGTATCTCCTGTCAAACTTAGAACATATTTAGATAAATATAAAGCAGCGTTACCTGTAACAAAGTTATATAAAGCAGTGTTACCTAGAACAAAGTTATATATGCATCCCATAATATTTGGAGTGATTGGTAATATGGGACCAGAAGCTGATACATTATTTCAAATCATTCTAAGAATAAAAACTGGTGCTTTGAAGGATCAAGATCACGTCCGTATGGTTGTTGTAAAAAATACAGAAATTTTTGACAGGTCAGCATATATTCTTGGCTTCGGAGAAGACCCTACAGATGAAATTCTTGCTTCTATTCGTATTCTCGAAGGTGCAGGTGTAACTTTTGCTGTAATGCCTTGTAATACGGCACATTACTTTAGAGAAGCTTTACAGGAACAGACGGATATTGTTATTCTTGATATGTTAAAAGCTACGGTAGACAGCATTAAACAAAAAAGTAGCCAAGCTGTTGTTGGATTACTTTCAACCACTGGAGCTTACAATTCAAAAATTTATGATAAATATTTAGAAGAGGCAGGTATCCCATATTTTAAACCTAATGAAATAGACCAGGAAAATTTTGTGCATGCGGCTGTCTATGGTAAAAAAATAGGTAATGAATCTGAAAGAGGTCA
>JBCCNR010000165.1:0-4523 GCA_039025725.1 Pseudomonadota bacterium
ACGCCGTCTCCCTTGAGGTAAATCAATCCAAGGCTAAGCTGCGCTGAGGTCACACCGGCATCAGCAGCAATTTTATAATATAAAATCGCTTCCTCAACATCTTTGCGGACACCAAGACCTTTGTGAAATAACAGCCCCATATTACGCGCAGCCATCGGATCGCCAGCCCTGGCAAGCGGCAACCAATAGTCGTCACATTTATCATATTCACCCACAAGAAAAGCATCAACACCCTTTTGAAACATCACGACATGCTGATGTGCATCCATTTGAACTGGAATAGATTGTGCTGAAGCAATCTGCGATATCAGTGTCAATATGAGGGTGCTAAGAAAATGTTTGAGCATGCTAATATCAGGCAGATTTTCGAAATTGATTTAATCGCGTTTCAGGCGGAGAAACCAGCATCTGATAAGATTGTAGCGCATATTTGGTAAAATTCATCAAAATGCGGTAATCTTTCAAGACTTCGGAAAAATTATCCTGCTTTACAACAAAAAGATGCACATCCGTTAAAGCGGATACAATCACATTTGCACTTTTTTTGCCTATGGTCTCAGAGGGAAAAATATTTTCAAAGCCAAATCCCATCGGTGCCTCCAGATCATAATAGCTGACCTCGTTATTGGATGGGGTTGTTCTGACCACGCGCACGCGTCCGGCATTTAAAAAATAACAATATTTTTGTTCAAAGGCCGACCCGTTCAGAATAATATCATCCTCAATGTATGACATAAAGCTGAATTTATCTCTGAAAAAGGCAAGCTCATCTTCGTGGATATTTTCAAATATTGCAAGATCAGTCAGTGGCGGTGGGGCTATATTATCTAACATAATAGGCATCCTTATTTTTCAGAAAACATTTTAATAAGTTCTAAGACGGCTGGTGACATAATCACTGTCAGCAAAACCGGCAAAGTAAAAAGCATCATTGGAACAGTGAGTTTTGCTGGCAGAGACGCAGCTTTTCTTTCAATCTCAGCCATTTGTGCAACGCGAATTTCATGTGACAGAGCCTTTAAGGATTGCGCAAGCGGAGTTCCGAATTTCTTAGATTGAATAAGCGCAGAGCTAAAGGCTCTCACATTTCCATGGTCAACACGGCGCTGAAGGTTTTCATAAGCAATCGTACCATCCAGAAAATAAGTCAATTCCGCTGACAAAATAGAAATCTCTTCGGCGAGGACAGGGGCCCCTTCCTGAAATTCTTCTGCCATCTTGACAAAGGCTTGCTCGGCTGACATACCAGCCTCAAGGCAGACAATCATAAGGTCCAACATATCTGGGAAATTCGCTGCAAACTCTTCTTGACGCTTTTGAGCTATGCCATCAATCCGCATGCCTGTATATAAAAAACCAATTATAGCCATACTTAACATGCCTATAAGCTGCATATTGAGTGTAACTTCCTTCATAAGGAAATTTGGCAATATAAATCCTACTGGTGCAGCAAGAATTGGTAGAATAATCATTCCTGCAGCAAGCACGCGATGTTCACGTGCATCGCGAATACCTGCTTTCAGTGCACGACTGCGTAAAGCTGACATATTCACAATAGAATTGCTATCGAAATCAATATATCTCAAATATCTTTGCGCATATTTATGTGATGCAATCGTAGAAAGAAGATTTTGCTTCGGCAGAACTTCATCTTCGCCGGCATCTTCTGAATATTTTTCAATTATATTATTGCGCATCGTATGGCGCTGCTTGATACGCAATTTTTTCTTTTGATAAACCGAAAATCCCCAGATAGCCAGCGCACCAATGATAGCAGCGCCAATGATGATATTTATATCCATATATGCCCTCCTATCTATAGAAATTGATCATTTTGCGCATAATAAAGATACCAATACTCATCCACATCATGCTGCCTGCGATAATAATATGACCTGTTGAGGTATAGAAAAGTGGGTCCATATAATCGCCGCCCACGATCGAAATCAAACCAACAATAACAAAAGGCAAACACATTAGAATTGCCGCCGATGATTTTGCCTCTTGTGATAAAGTCCTGATTCTAAGAATGATAGCCTTACGTTGACGTAAGATTGTTGAAAGGTTCCCAACGACCTCAGCGAGGTTACCCCCTGTTTTGGCCTGAACAATAATCACAATCGCAAAGAAGCGTACTTCTTTAATCGGAAGCCTTTCAGTAAAGCGCATCATGACTCTTTCCATCGGAAGGCCAACACGTAAATCATGCAAAACCATCTGAAATTGCTCACCAACGGCAGGGTCAACCTCTTTTGAAATAAGGTTGAAGCAATCATTCAGCATCAAGCCACTTTTCACGCCACGTGCAATAATATCTAACGCATAAATAAAATTATCAAGAAAACGTGATATTTTCTTCTCATATTTATGGTTGGCTATGGTATTTAGCAGGAAGAAACCCAATAAAAGCGCAGGAAAAGCAATGAATAAAATCTTATCGACCCCAAGCGCCATAATGCCAAAAACTGTGACCATTAATGATAAAGCAAGCCAGCTCATGATAACTTTATTTTTAGAAAAATCAGGATCAACATATTGAATTTTCCTAACGACATTATCGAGAATATTTTCACTTTTCTTGTCTGTCTTATCAAGGCGTTTTAAAATTTGTGCTGCTTTTTTGGGATCAACCTCTTCGTAATTATCATAAATCCCCTCATCTAAGGGATGACCGCTCTTGATTTGGCTGCGGATATTTTCAAGATTTGCTTTATGCGATTTAACCTGTTTTTTAACGCCTTTTTTCATTCGGAAATGACCAATGACAAAGATCATTCCCCAATAAACGAGACCAGTAATTATAAGTGTTATAATCACTTTTATCATACGATCATGCTCTCCAGAACAGCGACAAGCTCATCTCCGCGTCCATAATATTGAGCGCGCTCCCAGAATTTCGGCCTGACTATACCCGTTGAGACATGACGCCCAACCAGCTTTCCAGAAGATGTTTCGCCCGTAATCTCATATTTGATCAGCTCCTGCATAACGATCACATCGCCTTCCATACCGACGACTTCAGATACGCTCATGATGCGTCTTGATCCGTCCCGCAAACGAGACGCCTGAATAACAACATCAACGGCTGCAACAATCATTTCCCGAATAGTCCGTGTCGGGAGAGAGAACCCTCCCATTGTGATCATAGATTCGATACGGCTAAGGGCCTCGCGCGGAGTGTTGGCGTGAAGCGTCCCGAGTGAGCCATCATGACCTGTATTCATGGCCTGTAACAGGTCAAAAGCTTCAGGGCCACGCACTTCACCGACGATAATACGCTCAGGACGCATCCGCAGACAGTTCTTAACAAGATCGCGCATGGTCACTTCCCCTTGCCCTTCAAGATTAGGGGGGCGCGTTTCAAGGCGCACAACATGAGGCTGTTGAAGTTGTAATTCAGCCGAATCTTCGCATGTGATGACACGCTCATTATTTTCAATAAAGGCTGTCATACAATTCAGCAATGTTGTCTTACCAGAGCCTGTACCACCAGAAATAATCACATTACATCTTGAGTGACCAATAATATCCAGAAGTTTTCCACCCTCTGGGCTTATGGATTCAAATTTTATCAAATCCTGCATGCGTAGCTTATCTTTTTTAAACTTACGAATGGTAAGTGTCGGACCATCCAAAGCCAGAGGAGGGGCAATCACATTCACCCGAGACCCGTCCAACAAGCGCGCATCACATATAGGATTAGATTCATCAACGCGGCGTCCAACCTGCGACACAATCCGCTGACATATATTCATCAGCTGTTGATTGTCAGAAAATTGTATAGGTGTCAGTTGAATACGCCCGCCAGTCTCAATATAGCATTTCTTCGCGCCATTTATCATGATATCGGCAATATCATCTCTTTGTAAAAGAGGCTCCAAAGGGCCAAAGCCCATAATATCATAGCTGATATCCATCACGATCTTTTCAAAGCTTTCTTTGGTGATCATGATATTTTTAATTTGTACAATCTCCTGGATAAAAGACCTGATCTCTTTGCGCGCAACATTCACATCAGCTTCAGATAGCGCCTGAATATCAATGGCCTCAATGAGAGACTTATAGATAGAATTGCGAATAATATTATATTCATTTTGTTTGGCGTCAGCTTTGCTTGATGCATCGCTGGAGGGCTTCATGACCTCTGAAAGGTCTTTTTGTTTCGCATTCTCTAAATATGGAGAAATATTTTTTTGTTCTGAATCAGACTCACCCGATGCTGACCTGCTGGCAGCATTTCTGTGTGCTTTTGTTCTTTTTGCACTATCATGTGATCTTCTTCCAAACATTCAGCATAACCTCATTAATTCTTCAGAAGATCAGATAAGAATTTTTGTATCCCACTTTGCTCTTCGCGCACGACGTCTCGCCCAAAGAATTTCTGTACAATGGCGTCAATATCTCCGGCTATTCCGCCACCATCCGGCACGTCAGCGAGAGAAAGACATTCAGCAACTGCGCGATCAATCACTTCAGGTGCATATTGAACATAATGATCCGCATCTCGTCCAAGATTTTCAATG
>JBCCNR010000166.1:0-4508 GCA_039025725.1 Pseudomonadota bacterium
GGTATTTTTAATATATTGTTATTTATATTTAAATATATTTTAAAATATACTTTATTTTTGCTTTGGTTTGTTGTAAGGTATATTTGCAAAGAAGAATAAAAATAAAGGATAAGATAGATGAGTTGGTTTCGTAGTAGCTCTAAGGCAGCTAAAGCAAGTTCGGGTACAAGTGCGGCGAGATCTGCCGATAATGCGACCACTGGTACCAAACATGCCGACGGTGCATATAAGCCTGATACGGTTGAGACGCCTCCTCATAAAGCCACTGATGCACCAGACGCAAAAAATGCTGATACAGGAGCTGATACTCAAAAAAGCGGTACCTCATGGGGAACAATGGCAGGTTATGGTGGTGCCGCCGTCGCGGGCTCTGTTATGCTGCCACAATTTATGAAAATGTTTCAGCAGCCGGCTTATACAAGCCCTCAACATGCCCAACCTGTTGGCCCTGGCTATCAAGGCCCAGTTTATGGTCTAGACGGCGTGCCTATGGCACAAGCAACATATGCACCAGGAATGCAAGGCCCTTATGCAGCGCCAGTCCAAGGATATGGTGGTTACATTCAGTGATGTGCCGTACTGAGGCATTCAAATATACAAGAATAATGAGATTTATAAAAAGGCTCGCATAATCCAGTTTACCTTAAGATTAAGAAATTGGTTTAACCAGCATAAACCAAAGTAAACCATGTAAAATAATAACATAAACAAAAAAGGACATAAATGACAACATCAGTTTCACCTTACTCCATTCCTGCCCAACCGCAAGAGCTCCCCAATACAGACCCAGAAAGTGTGCGAGTTTTGCAAGATGCTCTTGAAAACATTGATCTTCCGGCCTCTCAAGGCGGTATTAAACATGGTAACAAAGAAGAACCACAAAGCATTGAAAAATTGTTGCGAACGATTGTGAACTCATTAGGGTTAGGGTCATTGCTTCCAGATTTTGGAAGCCTCAGACGGGTTAATCCTGGACTTGGTAATGGAGAAGCAAATATAGACGCTTTGAAAAGAGAACCTATGCCACTTGCGGACATTAGAACACTGCAACGCGAACCAAGCATAATGAACATGTTGCCACTAGATAAGGTTAAGCTTAGCAGTGAGCAGACAGTGGATTAATATATCTATAGATTTCTTTAATAAAACACCTCCATGGATAAATATCTCTGGAGGTAATTTTATTAGGTGACGCTGTTCTATTAATGACTTGCTTCGAGCTGTAAGATATTTTCTTCGAGATAAAAATCAAGATTTGACTTCACTTCGGACTTAGCTGCAGGCTTTACATGCGATGTTGCCCACCTAAATGTACTTTCCCCGGCAGCAAATAAAGGGCAAGTGATGCGTCCATAATTTGTACATGACAAACATTGCGGAGAAGGAGAATTCTCTTTTTGACAAAATTGCTGCATATGAAGCTCCGGTTTAAGGTTATTCCTATCGTAATGATATAGCGTTATAGTTGGATAAAACTATCAAACAGTTAATGCAAATCAATATCACGAAAATCTATTTGCGCATTAAAACACAAATTTTATGCTATTGCAATACATTATCAATAAGGTGTATCAGTTTTCTTCAGAATTATCATTATGCGCATTAATTTTCAGAGACATCTAAGCCAGTGATGATTTTGGCAAAATTTGTACCTATTTCGTAAGGGCATACTTCACATGATATCATTACTAGGTAAGATGTCGGGTTTTTTTGACTGATTTATAGCGCTCAATGAGATTTTTGAGACCAACACCATTTGACCCTTTGACAAAAACCACAGACCCTGCGGCTGTTTCCTCAATGATTTCATCTATTATATCATCTAACCGTAGCGCATAGACAGATGGAGAGTCTTCGCCCAGAGCTTCATAAAGTGGCTCTGTTCCCTTACCAATCAGGTAAATACTGTCAAAATCCGCAGCTAAAATATCGTCTTTTAGCTCAGTATGCAATTTCTCTGATTGTGTCCCAAGCTCTAACATTTCACCAATAACAGCAATTTTAGCCCCCTCACCAGTTGGTTTCAGCGCGCAAATATTCTGTAAAGCTGCCTTCATTGAAAGAGGGTTCGCATTATAACTTTCATCAATAAGGGTGAAATTGCCCGTTTCATCAGAGAGCGTCACATGCTCTATATTGCCACGCCCGTCAGTTGGCTTAATTTCTGATAAAAGCTGAGCTGCCTTAGAAAGGTCAAGGCCCATTTGCCAGAAAGCAGCTAAAATTGCTGCAATATTAAGTGCATTATGTTGCCCTAACAGATCAGTCACGAAAGAAAGCTTCTGACCATTAATAGAAATGACAACATGATTTTGACCCTCTTTTAGCTCTGAAGTTATAACCCGCGCATCTGCATTTTCATCGCTGCCAAAAGTTATAATTTTGAGATTTTTTGCTTCCGCTTTACCTTTTAGGCGCTCAAAATGGATATTGTCACGATTGAGAATAGCAATACCGCCCTCTTCGAGGCCATCAAAAATTTCTGCCTTGGCATCAGCAATCTCTTCTTCAGATGAAAAATTCTCAATATGACCAGAGCCAACAGTAGTAATAATCGCAATATGTGGCCTGACAAGCTGCACCAGCGGTGAGATCTCACCACTATGGTTCATGCCAACTTCGAACACACCATATTTGGCCTCAGCAGGCATCCTTGCAACAGAAAGCGGAACGCCCCATTTATTGTTATATGACCCAAAAGCCGCATGTGTCTCATCATATTTTGCTAGCAATTGTGCCATAATATCTTTTGTTGTCGTCTTACCAGCACTGCCAGTAATGGCAATAATCTTTGCCTGACTGCGTGCCCTCGCGGCTATTGCTAATTTTTGTAGGCCCTCTTCAGTGTTTTTAACAAAGACAACAGGAAATCCTCGGGGGATGCTCCGCGGCTTCCAGGAAACCAACGCCGCAACGGCACCACTTTGGGCAGCATTGCGCACAAAATAATGTCCATCACGTCTGGCTTTGAGAGCGATAAATAAATCTCCCTCCTTCACATCACGGGAATCAATAGAGACTCCCCTTACTTCAAATGGTTTTAGAATTGATCCGCCTGTTGCAGCCGCGACACCTGTCTGTGTCCATAGCAACTTTCTTTCCATAGTCTTATTCCTTATTGAGCGCTTTGTAATATATCTTAAGCTGCCCGTTGCATTATATCTCGAATGACAGTTGCATCTTTAAAGGGGTGCATAATCCCGCCTATATCCTGACCGGATTCATGACCTTTTCCGGCGACAAGTAAAATATCACCTTCACTGAGCATATTCAGCGCAAAGACCAACGCATCTTCTCTGTTGGCAATAACAGATATCTTATCTGTTGTCACACATCCTTTTAAAATATCTGTATGAATATGGTTAGGGTCCTCAGTACGTGGGTTATCATCTGTGATAATGACATAATCCGACAGACTTTCCGCGATATGTCCCATTTCAGGGCGTTTTCCACGATCTCTATCGCCGCCACATCCAAATAGAGTTAAAAGACGGCGTTCGCAATGTGGTCTTAAAGCCGTTATAGCTTTTTCAAGCGCATCTGGCGTATGTGCATAATCGACATAAACCGCCGCGCCATGGTGGTATCCGATCAGATCCATGCGTCCATCAACGGTTTTTAATTTCCTGAGCAAAGGTAATATGTCTACGAAATCTTTATCCATAAGCCTAGCAGCCATTGCCGCTGCAATCAGAGCATTACTCGCCTGAAATGTCCCACAAAGAGAAAGGTTTATATCATATTCCTGACCTGCATAAGAAACATAAATGGTCTGCCCTGAAAGAGTTGGCTCGATTTTTGTGATTGAGATATCTGCATTTTGTCCGATAGTTGTCACAGAAAGCTCATTTCTTAAGGCTGCATTTTGCATATCTTCAGAGCGCGCATCATCTTTATAAATCACAGCGTGACCTTTACGCGTTACAAGATCATCAAAAAGCAGCTGTTTCGCAGCAAAATAAGCATCTTCCGTTGCGTGATAATCCAGATGGTCTCGGCTAAAATTCGTGAAGCCCCCGACCTTGCAATCTAAACCATGCAACCTGAATTGTGCCAGCCCATGACTTGAGGCCTCAAAGATAATATACTCAAAACCATCTTTTTTAAGCTGTTTTAAAGTTGGATAGAGCATTTCAGGGTCAGGTGTCGTATGGCCATGTTGAATAATTTTTTGCTGTCCGGCAATAATCCCGATTGTGCCTATAGAGACTGCTTTTAAACCCATATAAGTTAAAATCTGCCGTGTGAAATCCGCAACAGATGTCTTGCCATTCGTGCCCGTAACCGCCGCGATATGCAATGGCATTTGGTCATTTAAACGTCTTAATATAAGAGAGAAATGATAACGAGGCTGAGGGACAGGAATAAAAAGAACATCTGGATATTTATCCTGCGCCTCCTGATATGGGTGATTAACATCGCATAAGATTATATTTGTCCCACGCGAGACAGCTTCGTGATGATAATCAAACCCATCAGAGCGTGCGCCTTTTAGGGCTACAAAAATA
>JBCCNR010000167.1:0-4472 GCA_039025725.1 Pseudomonadota bacterium
AAAGTTATCTCTCCATCTTGCCCTATTCAACTCTTTTCTAAATTCTAAATCCGTTGCACTTCGATCTTGAAACGGGGTAGATCGCGTTTTTTAAATTTGATATTTTAGTGAAGTATGACAAACGAAACTAAACACACTGAAAAAAGACCACTTGGGAAACCTCGTATGTTTAAAACACCAGAAGAGCTTCAGGAAAAGGTTGACGCATATTTTGATGAAACGCCCTTAAATGAACAGACCATAACCGGACTGGCTCTCGATCTAGGTTTTGTTGACCGCCAGTCAATTTATGATTACGAAAAAAGACCTGAATATTCTTGCATAATTAAAAAAGCACGCTCTAAAGTTGAGTATTCGTATGAGGTGCATCTCAAAAAAAACGACAAACCCACAGGCGCAATTTTCGCTCTCAAAAATATGGGATGGCGCGATGAAAGAAAGATCACAACGGAAGATGTGACCCCAATAGATAAGCGCATTATTGAAGCGCGCAAACGTCGGTCAAACTTCTCTGAGATAGATGATCAGTCTGAAGATGAGGAAGATGAATGAGCGCTTCTCTCGCCATAGGGAATGAACTTGCCGATGCTATGGGCGATTTTTTTGCCGATCCGCTTGGCTGGGCCATGTATGCCTTTCCATGGGACACAGACCCAACGATACAAATCGTTGAGATGTCGGAGAAATACCAAAAAAAATTCGGTTTGAAATATGGGCTCGATGTTTGGGCGTGTGAGATGCTCGAGGATATGGGGCGACATATTCGAGGAAATGGATTTGACGGAAAAAATGCTGTCAGCCCGTTTCTGCAAGCGATTTCAAGCGGTCATGGTATAGGTAAAAGCACGATAACAGCGATTGTCATTCTGTTCATAATGTCAACACGGCCCCATTGTAAGGGCATTGTGACCGCATCCACATCCTCGCAGTTAAATACGAAAACATGGGCAGAGCTGGGCAAATGGCTCAAGAGATGTATTACCGGCCATTGGTTTGATTATACGAACGGTAAAGGGAATATGAAGCTTGTGCATAAGCATTTTCCAGAGAGCTGGCGCTGTGATGGCCAAACATGCCGCGAAGAAAATTCTGAAGCTTTTGCAGGTAATCACTCCGTCAATTCTTCACCCTTTTATATTTTTGACGAGGCCTCAGGTGTCCCAGACAGAATATGGGAAGTGGCCGAAGGGGGAATGACAGATGGCGAGCCTTTCTGGTTCAGCTTTGGAAACCCAACGCGCAATACAGGGCGTTTTCGTGAATGTTTCCGTAAATTCCGTCATCGTTGGAAAAATAAAATCGTCGATAGCCGCACTGTTCAAATCACCAACAAAGATAAGATTGACCAGTGGGAAAAGGATTATGGCGAAAGCTCTGACTTTTTTAAAATCCGTGTGCGCGGCGAGTTTCCATCTCAATCATCTCGGCAATTTATCTCTGAAGCATTGGTTGATGAAGCAAGGGGTAGATCGCTGCATGAAAATCAATATAATTTTGCACCAGTCATACTGACCTGCGACCCGGCATGGGAAGGTGACGATGAGCTCGTTATTGGAATGCGTCAGGGTTTGAAATTTCAAATCCTCGAGACCATACCCAAAAACGACAATGATATTTTAATGGCGCAAAAGCTGGCAAGCTATGAGGAAAAATACAAAGCAAGCGCTGTTTTTATTGATGGAGGATATGGCACCGGAATTGTTTCTGCCGGGCGCACAATGGGGCGACAATGGCAGATCATTTGGTTCTCTGGTGCCTCTGGTGATGAAGGGTTTTTAAACAAACGTGCGGAAATGTGGGGCGGTATCGTTTCATGGCTACAAGATGGGGGCGTATTGCCCGATGATGATCAGCTTTATTATGATCTTATCTCGCCTGAAACGGTGCCGCGGATGGATGGAAAAATACAGCTTGAGAGCAAGAGTGATATGAAAAAACGAGGACTACCATCGCCAAACAAAGCGGACGCACTTGCTTTGTCTTTTGCGCTGCCAGTTACCACATCGCTTAGCAAATTTAAATTTAAACGCAGGTCGGTTGCGTAGCATGAATGAAGAAGAAGTAGGGAGAGATGCAGACGGACAAGTTGACCTGGTTGATTTTGCCAATCAGGTTAAAGGGCTTGTGGATGACTGCGACAATTATCTCAGCCAGCTTTCCAATACGCGCCAGCGTGCTTTAGAATATTACAACGGCACAATGAGTGACCTTGTTGCAGATACGGGGCGTTCAAGCGTTGTATCCAAAGACATTCGTGAGGAAGTCAAAAAACTCATGCCGTCGGTTATGAGGACGCTATTTTCTAACGATAAAATCGTGACTTATCAGCCTGTAGATCAGGAGAGCGAAGATCAGGCTGAGCAAGCAACCGATTATGTGAATTATAAAATTGTGCCTAAATGCGGCGCAGAAGATGCGATAATTGACGCATTGATGGACGCAATTCTTTTAAAAACAGGCATATTGAAAACCGTTGCATATACTGAGCGCATCAGCAAACAATATAAATATACCGGCCAGCCGGAAAATGTCGTGATTGCATTAGAGGCTGACCCAAATAACCAGATTACAGACCTTATTGCCTCGCCTGAGACTGATCCAGATGTGCTTATGATTG
This sequence comes from Pseudomonadota bacterium, assembly GCA_039025725.1. GTDB lineage: Bacteria > Pseudomonadota > Alphaproteobacteria > JBCCNR01 > JBCCNR01 > JBCCNR01. The sequence goes on from JBCCNR010000167.1 coordinate 2,618, forward strand.
ACCCACAGGCGATGCTGTATGATTTTACTCTAAAACGTACTGAAGAAGTTGTCAGGCCTTGTATGGAAGCCGTACAGCGGGACAGATTTCTAATCTACCCAAGTGCGCAATCGATTGAAGAAAGCCCCATTGTCGGCGAAAAGGAATATGTCACACGGTCTGATCTTATAGAGCGTGGTTATGACAGAGATAAGATTGATGACGTCTCTGAGCATCTTGATGAAGATATTACGAGCGATCGGTTTTATCGTGAGGGTGATGACTATGGATCAGACTTGCAAGGCAATCGCAATAGATCGCAACAACTCATTCTAATTTTTACTGTCTATGTGAAATATGACCTCAATGATGATGGTATCTCCGAGCTCTACAAGGTCGTTCTGCTTGATGAAGGCACTGAAAAATATCACGAAAATGCGATACTTGATATTCAGGAAGTCGATGAAGTCCCATATTTCCCAGTTAAGATTGAGCGTGAGGCCTATCAGTTTGAAGGGCGCTCTCTGTCTGAGGATTTGGTTGATATTCAACGGATTAATACATCGTTTCTTAGAGCAATTATTGACAATACATACTGGCAAAATAACCAGCAGCCTGTTGTTGATTATAATGCGCTTACTGAGGAAGGGCTTGAGGCTGTTTATAATCCTGAATTTGGTCGCCCAATCATAGCCCAGAATGGAGGTTCTGAAAGCATAAAGTTCCTTCAGGTGCCATTTATAGCGGATAAAGTCTTCCCAATCATGTCCTACATGAAAGAGATGAAAAAGGCCCGCACAGGGATTTCTGAAGCATCAGGCGGACTTGATCCAGAGACATTGAGGCAGATGACGGCGACATCGGCAGGAATTATCAATGAGGGCAGCCTTGCGCAATCTGAAATGATGATCAGAACACTTGCGAGAGGCGGTATTAAAGATGCTTTCAGATCGTTGTTGCGTTTGGTTATTCAGCATACAGATCGGGCGCAAACCCTAAAAATAAAAGGGGAGTGGGTCACTTATGATCCGCGTGTTTGGAATTCTGAGATGAATTGCTGCGTTAATGTTGGTCTCGGTGCGGGCTCAAAAGAGCGTGATCTTGGTATTATGAACACGGTGCTTGCGCTACAGGAAAAACTTTTTGCAGCATTTGGAGCGGATAACCCATTTGTTAAACCTGAGCAGGTTTACAACGTGCTTGAGAAGATCACAGAATCCGCTGGCCTGCCAAGTGCATCACCATTCTTTACGCGGCCTGATCCACAGGAAATTGCCGCTAAAATGGAAGCACAGCGTAATGAGCCAACTGAAGCCGATAAGAAACTTCAGGCACAGATGCAGATGGAGAAATATAAAGCTGATCGCAAGGTCGATATTGAGACAGCACAGCTTGTTGCTGACAAAGACGTTGAAGAAGCACAAATGCAGGCTGATATTGCGGTTGAAGAAGTGAGAGCAGCTAACCGCAGCGACCTTGAAAACCAGCGTATCGCAGCGAATATGTCCATGCACGCCGATAAAATGGACTTGGAATATAAAAAATTACAAAGGGTAAATTGATGAGAAAAGAGAGCACTAAAATAACAAGCTCTGATAAGCGCAGATACGCGGAAGAGATTCTGAAAAACCCTATATTTATTGCCCTCATGCAACAAATGCATGATCATTGTGTTTTGTCCCTTAAAAACCTGCCATGGGACGATATAGGAGACGCACAAAGACGCAAACTTTCTCTTAAAATTGAGATTATTGAAGAAATATCTCGGCAGTTTGAAATTGCAATTCTTTCAGACCAAGCCAAGGTAAACAAAGCCGACAAAATAAGGGAGTCGCAACATGAGCCAAAGTAAACAAGCGGAAACCAGTGGTGGAGA
>JBCCNR010000168.1:0-4426 GCA_039025725.1 Pseudomonadota bacterium
TACACCAACGGCTCCGAGGGGGGGCGCGCAACTATGCGCGACGCCCAGTCGGGCGCTCTACCAAAAGCACTTATAGTTTAATCGCTACAAAATTCCTATGGAATTTTGAGGGCCCATTCAGGATTGAAGTGCGACAGAGGCGTGAGCAGGAAAGAGTCTTTTTAAATTCAGTTGATAAATTTGTGATGAATGACTATTATCTAAATCATGATTTATAAAAAAGTCTCCTTTATCATATTTTTCTTTATAGTCACGATCACGCATCTATGGGCTGCTGAAAATTACCCTAATAAGCCTATAAATGTCTATGTTCCCTTTGCGGCCGGTGGGGCTTCTGATGCTTTGCTGCGGCAGGTTAGCCCCTATATGGAAAAAGAGCTCGGGCAAAAATTTCGTATTTTTACCAACCAAAATAAAATGAAGCCCGTTGAAGCCGTCCGTCGTTCTTCTATGCTGAAAAATGATGGTTATCATCTGGTTATGGGAAATTTAGGAACTCATGGAGCTGCGCCGATTTTAACGGGCATGCAACTTAGATATGATCCACAAGAAGATTTTGTGCCCGTCGGTATGCTAGGGCAGACCCCTATGTATGTTATTGTCAGAAAAGATCTTTGTCTTATCTATGAAAAAAATAAATGTAAACGGCTTGTCTCTACACTCGAGGATCTTGATCGCTATATTGCAAAACATGGCAAAACCGTCACTATGGGATATGCTGGAAGTGGATCAATCTCACATATGGCTGCGGTGCGCTTTACGCAGCTTGCAAAAGAATTTCCAACAATGATCCCTTATTCAGGGTCTACGCCAGCTTTGATTGATATGTCTGAAGGCTTCTTGGATGTGATGGTCGACCAGTCCACAAGTGCTCTTCCCTATATAAAGGGCGGAACCGTACGTCCACTTGCTTATACAGGGCGCGGAGATAAAAAAATGTCTGTCACACCATATGTTCCAATGTGCCAAGAGATACAGGGCTGGAGTGATTTCAATATCACAGGGTGGAATATGCTATTTGCGCCTCAAAATACGCCTTTGCCTATTGTTGAGAAGCTCAATCTTGCTCTAAGGAATGCACTCAAAGACCCTGTTGTCCGAGGCAGTCTTGCACTTAAAAACACTATTATCTATGATGACGCAAGAAACCGCCCAGCATTTCTGAAAGATTTCATGCGTCAGGAAATAGAATATTGGCAAGATATTCTGAGTACATCTACCTTAGAGTAAAATCATGCCGATCTCAGATGCTGAAGCTTCCCAAGGGTGCTCTCATCAAGAGTGACATCTTGCTTTTCATCCGTCTGGAAGAAGCTGATGACATCTGTCAATGCCTCTGACTGCTTGAGCATAGAACGTGTGGTTGCAGCATTTTGCTCCACAAGTGCAGCATTTTTCTGCGTCATATCATCCATCTGCGCGATCACAACATTTACTTCCTTAAGATTCAAGGCTTGCTCACGGCTGGCATTGGAAATTTCAGATATTGTTTCGGAGACTTTTTGCACTGATGCTAATATACTCTTGAGAGATTCACTGGCCGTATCAACGCGTGAAGACCCATTTGAGACCTCTGCACAACTTGCATTAATAAGAGCCCGTATCTCTCCAGATGCATCTGCAGAGCGCGCCGCAAGCGATCTGACTTCACCCGCCACAACTGCGAAGCCTTGACCAGCTTCTCCGGCTCTGGCTGCCTCAACAGCAGCATTGAGCGCAAGCAAATTAATCTGCGAAGAAATCTGATCGATCACTCCGATAATGTCAGAAATACGATCTGAAGATTCCTGAATACTATTCATTGCATCCACAACTGTCTCTATAATCTGGTTTCCTTCTTCGGCTTTATGACTTGCATCATCAGCCAAATTCGTAGCCATAGATGCACTGTCAGAATTTTCCTGAACTGTACTGGTGAGCTCCTCCATTGACGCAGCGGTTTCTTCAAGAGACGCAGCCTGTTGATCAGTCCGCTCAGAGAGAGCACTGCTGCCTGAAGCGATCTTGTTTGAAGCATCTGCAACAGAATGAGATGTCAGTACAATCTGTGAAACAATGTCAGATAATTGTGAAAGTGTCTCATTCAATGAAAGTTTAATATCTTTAAAGATACCCTGATATTCTCCGGTCATTTTTACATTGGTGCGTCCTTCCGCAAGTGCGCCAATGACAGATTTAATCTCTTTTAGACCACGATCCGCAGAAAGCCCGATTTCATTCACACCCTCACATAAGGATAAGAAAATACCGTCCTTATCATGTGTATCAAGTCTCTTGGTGAAATCACCAGATGCGCAAGCCTTCACAACATCTGCAAGCTGCTCTGCTGCTGCTTTTTCGCGCTTTTCCTGTTCTTCGCGCTCTAATAAAGATTGCTTCGCGAGCTCTTGCTCTTTCAGGATACGCTCTTTTTCTGCTTGCTGATTTGCCTTATCTTGTTCTAATAAGCGATCTGCTTCGATTTTATTCTCTTTAAAGACTTCAAGTGCTCTGGCTATATCGCCAATCTCATCTTTGCGCTTTAACCCTTTCACAATGATAGAACTATCACCATCCGCCAACCGAGACATATTCTGTGTCATAAGCCCAAGCGGCCCTGAAATACTCGCACCCGTCAGAAGTGCAACACCTAACCCCAAAATAACAGCGATACTCGTACTGGCGATGATAACGATATATGTCGTATTCACAGTTTCAGCGTTGCTGTTCTGACGAATAACAATAAGTCGATTTTCTTCAGCTTTAAATTCATCCATAATCTGACGAAATTCTGCAAAATATTCATGTCCGCGTGCTTCACCAACAAGCTGTGCCAAATGAAACATTTTCTTATTTTCACCAACAGAACGACGCAATTCTATCATTTTTTCAGCAATATTTTTCTGCCAGCGCTGCATATTATCAGCCATATTTCTTAGCAAAATAACCTGTGCACGATTGCTGCTAACAGCTTCCTGCATTTGCTCTATAAGACTGAAAAGCTTTGCAGACCCTTCATTGTAAGGTTCTAGAAAAGCTTCCTCACCTGAGAGCAAAAATCCATTGATTCCCGTTTCCATATTAATCGCAGAGATCAATAATGTATCCGCACCACTCAGCATACCATAGGTAAAATCAACCCAATTTAAATTTTCTCTTATTGAGGATAAAGAAGAACTTCCATCATAAAGCGCTTCATTAAATCTGGCATTTCTCTGTTGTAGTAAATTATTCTCACGACGTTTAAATAACTCAACTTGATTGCGAAATTCATCAAAATATTGTTTTCCTGATGCACGCGCAACCATATCCGCAACATTATCCATTGTTTTCACATTGCTGATCTCACGGCGAAGCGCAATTTGTGGCTCTGCGACATCTTTAAGCCATTGCCGCATATTTGTTTCAATTTCACCCATCAACTTGAATTGTGGTGCTGTATGCTTCACATCTTCTTTGATTTTAGCAATCTGTGCAAAAAGACGATCAGAACCATCATTGTAAATGCTTAGAAAATCTTCCTTGCCAGATATCAGAAAACCACGCATTCCGGTCTCTATATCCACAGCAGCAGCATGAACAGCATCAGTATCGGCAATCACTCCATGTGTAAATTTGACCCATTTGGAATTCTCACTGATTTGTGAAACTGTCGCATTTCCACTATTAAGCGTATTTTCGAATTTTGCTTTTCTTTCTGCTAAAAAATCTTGTTCATTTTGCTTAAAAAGTGCAATTTGATCACGAAATTTATCAAGATATTTCACACTATGGCCTTCGCTAATTAAAGCTGCCATATGATCCATAGTTTTGACCTTATTGATATCTCGTCTTAAATCGATTTGAACTTTAGCGACATTTTTATCCCATCCGCCCATAATATCTTCAACGCGATCGAGTCTCTCCAGCTGTTCGGGGTTGTGATACAGCATTTCCTTCAAGCTGGTGATATTTTCATGAAATGCTTTGCTGCCAGACTCATATGGCCCCAGAAAATCTTCACGACCAGAAAGCAAATATCCGCGCATTCCGGTTTCCATATCAACCGCAGCCGCAGAAAGCTTATCTGCACGCGACAAAACCTTGTGTGTGAAATTAACCCAATAGCTGGTATTGGAGATACTATTTACATTGATATAACTGACTGTACCCAATATCAAAATAAAGATCAGGGGGATAGAGGCTCCCAACAAGACTTTATTGCGCATACGCATATTAGGAAAGATATTTGAACTGTTCAGCATAGCAAATCACCCAATTTTATAGATACAATATAAATCAGCAATGATTTGGACATGCTTTTAAGGAGACATCTAAGTAAGTAATGATTTATAGGATATGTTACCCTGAGAGGGAAGAATCATGGGGGGGTATAATGTCTCAATTAGTTTGCAAGAAATGTGGATCAGAAAAATACACTAAGAATGGTTTTGCCCGTGGGCATCAA
>JBCCNR010000169.1:0-4416 GCA_039025725.1 Pseudomonadota bacterium
AGTCTTTTTTGCGGATAATGGCTCTGGGGCGGTGGAGGTGGCGCTTAAGCTTGCTTATCAATATCACTATAATAAAGGCCATAGCGATAAAACACTCTTTCTTGCTTTCGAAGGGGGCTATCATGGCGATACTTTTGGTGCTATGGCAACCGGGCGCACGACAGGCTTTTATACACCCTTTGAGCCTTTTTTATGTGATGTGATGTTTATCCCCTACCCTGACACTTATATAGAATGTAATGATATTGCGGAAAAAGAGGATAAAGCCCTTAAAGTCCTCGAAAATATTATCCATGCTCATCAGGATAAAATATGCTGTATGATCTTAGAGCCCTTAATGCAAGGCGCCAGCGGGATGCGTTTTGCGCGTCCTGATTTTATTCAGAAACTTTGTGACATGCTTAGAAAAGCCAATATTCTGGTGATTTTTGACGAAGTCGCCACAGCATTCGGACGTACCGGAGAAATGTTTGCCTTTCATCATCTGGATTTTATTCCTGACTTTATCTGTCTCTCAAAAGGGCTGACGGCTGGATATTTACCGCTCTCCGTGACTTTAACACAGCAACATATATATGACGCTTTTCTGGGAACAGATTATAAGAGCTCCTTCACTCATGGCCATTCTTTTACGGCCAATCCGCTTGCATGCAGTGCTGCTTCTGCTTCGTTGGATGTCTTTGCCGAAGAGGATGTTCTTGCGCGGATCAGGAATATATCTGAATATTATTACGCTCTTGTGCCTGAGCTTCAAAAGCTTGATATGATCACAAATATCAGAATATTAGGCTCTGTTCTGGCGTGGGACCTTAAAATCGAGGATAGATTTTATAAATCTAAAAGCAGTGAAAAACTCAAAGATTATTTTTTAGAACATGGCTTTAACATCAGGCCTCTGGGTAAGAGTTTCTATCTTCTTCCTCCCTATTGCATCACGCAGCAGCAATTGGATAAAATCAGCGACGCTATTTTTAATGGATTTGCCTAACAGTTTATTATTTGCTACAAGCCCTCTCATGGAGTAACTAAGCGTTGGGTTTTTTATGAATATGAATTGCGATATCAGGCTTTTAACATGTAATGCCAATCCAAAACTTGCGCAAGATATTGCGGATTTACTCAATGTTAAAATCACGGATATGAATATTCAGAATTTTTCTGATAAGGAAATCTTCGTTGAGGTCAAAGAAAATGTCCGTGGTGAAGATGTCTTTCTGATACAACCGACATCTTATCCAACCAATGATAATATCATGGAGCTCTTAATTACAGTTGATGCTTTACGGCGTGCATCAGCCAGACGTATCACTGCAGTTATTCCTTATTATGGCTATGCAAGACAAGATCGCAAGACGGCCCCGAGAACACCAATCACAGCAAAGCTTGTTGCTGATCTTATCAGCACGGCTGGTGCAGATCGTGTTTTAACAATGGATTTACATGCTGGGCAAATTCAGGGCTTTTTTAATATTCCGACGGATAATTTATTTGCTGCGCCTGTCTTTGCGCGAGATATAAAAGAGCGTTATGGTGATATGGGGGATGATTTGCTGGTGGTTTCTCCGGATGTAGGAGGAGTTGTTCGCGCCAGAAATCTTGCTGCGCGTCTTGGGACAACGATTGCGATTATTGATAAAAGACGTCCAGAGGCTGGACAATCCGAAGTCATGAATATCATCGGTGAGGTGAAAGGTAAAAGCTGTATTCTCATTGATGATATTGTGGATTCTGGTGGGACTTTATGTAATGCAGCTCATGCGCTACTGCAAGGTGGCGCAAAAGAGGTCTCTGCTTATATCAGCCATGGTGTTTTATCTGGAAAAGCCACTGAGCGTATAAAAAACTCTGACCTGAAAGAGCTTGTGATTACAGATAGTATTCAACCGACTGAAAATGTACTTGCAACACCGAATATTCGTATTTTATCTGTTGCCCCTTTATTGGCAGAGGCTATAAGTCGCGTATCAAATGAAGAGTCTGTTTCCACGCTTTTTATAACTTAAAACATGACCGACAAACATTCGCATAAATATCAGCCCAGTAAAGAGCATCTGGAACATTGCGATATTGCCTCAATAGAGATTGATCTTGAGAGTTTTAATATTGTCTCTGATAAAATCATTTCAGAAGTTGAGATTTATATAAATGAGCTTATTGAAAATGCTTATTTTAAAGTGACTGATTTTACTGCGGATAAATACGCACTTAAAATTACATATCATAATCATAAATTTGTGATTGATAGTGTTAAGGTCGGTACAGAAGAGACAAAAACGCATATATTTTCTTTAACGCCCTATCGCGGAGTCTTTGGAGAATATCAGCATATAAAGTCCGTATATCAGGATGTGATGGCAGGAACATCTTCATTGCAGCTAGAGACAATAGATATGGCGCGGCGTGGTTTGCATAATGAAGCTGCGGAGCTGATCAAAGAGCGCTTTGCGAGTAAAATTTCGATAGATTTTGAAACTGGGCGCAAGATTTTCTCGCTGATGACTGTTTTGCTGTCTTAAAACAGATCAAAAATGTTCATATTAAACTTTAGTCTTAAACCGACATCTTCATTATCAATAGGTCTGATGAGTGTATCTTGGTGGCTATGCAGTGAAGGTCTCCCCAAAAATGAGACATAAAGCCCGATATTATCCTTATGCTCTGTTTCTGCTGTTTTTTCTTGTGATGAGAATTCTAATGTTAAGGCATGTGCTCCGCTGACATAGAAAAATGTCACATAAATCAGAAAACACCCTTTTATAAGATGTATGAGAATTGACTTTTGACGCTGTATCGGCATAGTAGATATTAAGTTTTTAAATTGACCATTTTGTGCATGGTTAGGATTGTATGATGCGTTTACATGTAAGATGTTTGTTAAGAGTAGCATCCAAGGGTTTCGAAAAGGTTTTCACGCGCAGCTTTATCTGGAGCGTCCTTGTCTTAGGTCTATATCTTTCTGGTTGCACAACCAATCCGGCCACCGGAGAAAGTGAATTTACGCCTTTAATGTCTCCTGCTCAGGAGAAAGAGGCCGGAGCACAGTCGCATCGTGGGCTTGTGAACAGTTTTGGCGGAGAATATGACAACCCAAAATTAAGGGCTTATATTGAAAAAGTCACACAGCGCATTACGACAGTGACGGAATATCCGTCTGATTATTACCAGATTACAATTCTTGACAGTCCCATTGTGAATGCTTTTGCGCTTCCGGGAGGATATCTTTATGTCACAAGAGGGCTTGTTGCGCTTGCCAATACCGAAGCAGAGCTTGCCGGTGTGATTGGCCATGAGGCTGGGCATGTCACCGCAAGGCATGCTGCTAATCGGATGAATATTTATGGATTAAGCCAGATTGCTTCGACGGCGGCGGCGATTTTAACAGGTACGCAAGCTGCTGGACAGGCTGTTGGGCTTGCTGGACAAGGCGTTATTGCCTCATATTCGCGCAGTGATGAGTATGAAGCTGACATGCTGGGGGTGCGCTATCTGGCAAAAGCGGGTTATAACCCATTTGCACAAGCTGATTTTTTAAATAATTTAGAAATTTACTCTCGTTATAGAGAGAGAACCAGCAATAGAGCGGGCTCATCTTTACCGAGTTTCTTTGCCACCCACCCTGCCACGGATAAACGCGTCTTAGAGGCTGCTGCCATCGCTGAGCAAAAATCTATCAAGGGTGGTGATAATAACCGTATGCCCTATTTGCAAGCTATTAACGGTATGATTTGGGGTGATAACCCCAAACAAGGTATAATCGAGGGCAATGATTTTATTCATCCTGATTTAAGGTTCAAATTTACGGTGCCTGATAGCTTTACGATTGAAAATCAACCAACCAAAGTGGCTGCATATGATCAATCAGGGGCAATTTTGATCTTTGATATGGATAGTAGGGCCACAAGCCGGAACATGCTGGACTATATGAAATATGAATTTGCCGGGGGCGCTGCATTGACAGATATACGTAAAATATCTCTGCCAAATGTCAGAGAGACAGCCAGGGCGACTGCGCGTATGACGATTAACAATAGAAATATGCCAGCAACACTTTATGCCCTGAGAGGCAAAGATAATAAGGTTTATCGTTTTATAGCTGCTGCGCCACAGAATATTAGGCAGAATTACACGAGTTCATTTGAAAAGTCCGTCAGAAGTTTTCGAAATATCTCTTCGAGCGAAGCAAAGTCGGTAAAATCTTATATTATTGCATATCGGAAAATCAGACCGGGTGACAGCTTTGCATCATTGGCGCGCAGAATGGCCATTCAGAAGGATGCTGAGGCTTTATTCAGGGCTCTGAACGGATTTAGAGACAATGACAGGTTACCAACATCAGGATATGTCAAGTTGATATTAAGGAAATAAAAAATATCTGCATTTATTAATTAATATTAACATGAAATACTTGATTATTAC
>JBCCNR010000170.1:0-4373 GCA_039025725.1 Pseudomonadota bacterium
AAGTTGCAATGCAGGATTCAAAGTTAGATACGCCAGCTACCACTATTTTTAAACTTAACAATTCAGAAGATGAATTAGCTGTTATAGACCCAGATACTGGTGAATTTATTAAAACATTCAATCCGCAGGTGATACAAGAAAGATACGATGAGCTAAGAGCTCTTAGCAGTGATAAGAATACAAAGATTAATAATGAACTCAAAGATGTCAGTAGCCTTTTAGTGCAACCTGACCAAGACCTCAATGGTACACTCGCAGAGATTGGAGTAAATTTTAATGCTCAAAATAAAGAAGATATGAAACAAGAAGTTATTGATGCTTTCAAGGGAAGTCTTGATGCTTTGAAAGGTATTAAAGGTAGAGTTTCGTCCGATGAAGTGTTAGAACTAGGTAGGAATAATTTCTTGGGATATGTTTATAATGAAGCATACCGGGCATCTGAGCCACAAAATTACGAAGCTTTAGTTGGCAAAAAAGGCCACATAGATAGAGCCGTTCAAGCCACAAAGGATATTATTGACAGAGATATAGAAAACATACTTGTAGCTATTGATAAACAACTATAGAAAATTTACTTTGATTTCGAGAGCATACAAATAGAGTTAAGTGAAAGCTCTATCTAAAAAATAGACGTTTTAAAAATACTTAACTACCCCTCTTCGCGTTTTTCTCGGGTGAGGTCAGGCACGCCGATATTATGATATCCTGCATCGACATAGAGAGTTTCTCCCGTGATGCCGGATGATAAGTCAGAAAGCAAAAATAAACCTGCGCCGCCAATATCATCTAATGTCATGCTTCTGCCAAGCGGCGAATAGGTTGCATTAAAACTATACATAGCACGCGCCGACCCAATCGCAGAGCCCGCCAATGTTCGCATAGGCCCGGCAGATATCGCATTCACGCGAATATTATCCGGCCCAAGATCATTTGCCAGATAACGCACAGATGCCTCAAGTGCAGCTTTTGCAACACCCATAACATTATAATTCGGTACAATACGTTCAGCACCAAGATAAGTTAAGGTGATCACTGATCCTCCCTTTTTCATCATTGGCACTGCACGACGCGTGACATCCACCAATGAATAACAGCTTATATCCATTGAGTTTAAAAAATTCTCTCTCGAGGTATCAAGATATTTGCCTTTTAATTCTGATTTGTCAGAATAAGCAACCGAATGGACGAGAAAGTCAAATTCTCCGGAGAAAATATCCGCAGTTTTCGAGAAAACATTATCCAACATAGCGCTTTGTGTGACATCGCAATCGCCAACAATATGTCCGCCAATAGACTCCGCAAGAGGACGAACACGCTTTTCAAAGGCTGCACCTTGATAAGTAAATGCAAGCTCTGCTCCGGCATCATGTAAAGCTTTTGAAATGCCCCATGCTATTGAATGATCATTCGCAACCCCAATGACCAAACCTTTTTTACCCTTTAACATCATAGGTCGTCCATCCCATAATAATATATATTCCCATTGTATATAGATCTCACTTTAATCTCTACACCATCACAGCTTTTGCAAAACCAACGAGCCATTCGTCCCCCCAAACCCGAATGAATTTGATAAAACTGTCTTGAGATCAGCATCTCGTGTCTCCGTGACAATCTCTAAATGCGCAAATGCAGGATCTCTTTTTTCAATATTAATAGAAGGTGCAATGAATTTATGCTCCATCATCAACAAAGAATAAATAGCCTCATGCACCCCTGCCGCCCCTAAAGTATGACCTGTCATGGATTTTGTCGCCGAAAGAGGCGGAATTTTATCGGTAAAGACAGTACCCAATGCCTCTGCCTCTTTTAGGTCACCAATCGGCGTCGACGTTGCATGCGGGTTTATATAATCAACCGATATCGAAATATGTTTTAAAGCTTGCTGCATACATCTCGCTGCCCCCTCACCAGAAGGCTGCACCATATCTGAACCATCAGAAGTGGCACCATATCCCGCAATTTCTGCATATATATGCGCACCGCGTTTTTTTGCATGCTCATATTCTTCGACAACGACAACACCAGCACCCCCGGCAATCACAAATCCATCACGATTTTCATCATAAGCCCTTGAAGCAGTTTCGGGTGTATCATTATAACGTGAGCTCATGGCGCCCATTGCATCAAAGAGACAAGATAAAGTCCAGTCAAGCTCTTCTCCGCCGCCAGCAAAGACAATATTTTGCTTGCCCATTTGCACAAGCTCTGATGCATGGCCAATACAATGCACACTTGTCGCACAAGCCGAAGAAATAGAATAATTTACACCCTTAATCTTAAAAGGCACTGCTAATGTCGCCGCATTGGTGGAGGACATACAGGCCGGAACCGCGAAAGGACCAATCTTGCGAGGGCCATTTTCTTCGGTGATTTTAGCTGCGCGCAATAATGTCTTTGTAGAAGGCCCCCCGGAGCCCATGACAATCCCTGTTTCAGGATGCGAGATGTGATCTTCTGTCAGGCCAGAATCTGCAATGGCTTCCTGCATCGCTTTGTAATTCCAGCATGCTCCGTCACCCATAAAGCGCCGCGCACGCCGATCAGCAGCATCCTCCGGCGCAATTACAGGCTGACCATGCACGCAGCTTTTAAACTTATGTGCAGCCATAGTCTCAGAAAATGCAATCGCCGAGCGCCCGGCCTTTAATGATGTCAAAACCTCATCCTTATTGTCACCAATCGCACTGACAATGCCTAATCCTGTTATGACAGCTCTCTTCATATAGTGTGAACCCTGGATTTACTCTGTTTGATCCGGCGTGGCCTTAAATAAGCCAACCTTCATATCATAAGCCTGATAAATCTCATTTCCGTCAGCCTCAACGATGCCATCAGAAACCGCCATGACAAGCTTGCGCATGATGAGTTTTTTGATCGTAATTTTATATTTGACCTGTTTGACAGTCGGCACAACCATATCTTTAAATTTTACTTCACCAACGCCAAGCGCACGCCCCAGCCCCGGCTGGCCACGCCACCCCAGATAAAAGCCAGTCAGCTGCCACATGGCATCAAGGCCCAGACAGCCCGGCATGACAGGATCGCCATGAAAATGACATTCGAAAAACCACCGATCGGGTGAGATATTATAAACAGCTTCGATATAGCCTTTGCCATGTGCACCGCCATCTTGTGTGATGGAGCTGATTTCATCAACCATCAACATTGGAGGCAGGGGAAGGCGACAATTTCCTTCGCCAAAGAGCTCGCCCCGGGCGCAGGTCAGCAAATCATCATATGAATATGAACTTTTGGGAACAAACATTCAAAAAGATCCTCACGCTGTTTTTTATGATATTCAACCAAACTCAGCTAAATATCTTATTTTTGCATTCTTTACAGCAACCATCACGACATGACAACTCATTTATCTGTAACTGCTTGCTGATTATTCATAAAATCCAGAATTTTTTCCTCAAATGACATTGCATCCGCATCAGAGAGAGAAATCTCAATCAAAAAAGGACGCAAATAGGGGTAAAATTCTGGATTGATACGTGTCATATCTTTTTCTGTCGTGACCAATATGGCGCCCTCTTTTTCAGCCATATCAATCAGTCTTTTGATAATTCTATCTGAAAAAATATGGTGATCCGGGAAAACTTCTTTATGCAGAATATGACAGCCAGCCGCTTCAAGCATATCAAAAAACTGATCCGGGTTGCCTATCGCTGCAAATGCAATCACTCTTTCACCTGAAAAATCTATCCCATGTTTTAGGGTATCCTTTCTGGCGAAGAAAACAGGTTTTGCACAATTTTGCAATGGTTGTGGTATCGGATGTTCAGGCGCGCCAATCAGGAAAATGCTCTGCACTTTATTTATAGCTGTCTGATAAGGCTCACGCAAAGGCCCTGCAGGTATCAGCGCACCATTGCCAAAACCTCTTTGTCGATCAACTATTAAAATACCAAAAGACCTTTTCGCATCAGAATAAAAAGAAGGATGATTTTGCAGCCCATCATCCATAATAATCACATCATATCCTAACTTATCCGCGTAATTCGCCCCAGCAACACGATCTTTAGAGACTATAACCGGAGCATATGATTTTAAAATCTGCGGCTCATCGCCTGTATCCTTGAAATTATGCTCTTCGGTCAATAGCTCTGGCCCCTCAAGTGTCCCCCCATAACCTTTGGTTAAAAATATAACTTTACATCCGCTACTAAGTAAAATTTTTGCAACATAAATAGCGGTTGGTGTTTTGCCCGTCCCGCCCACCGTTGCATTTCCAATGCATATAATAGGTGTCTTACCATAATAGGCTTCTTTATTGCGAAAGCGTCTTCTTCCGAAAAAAAATATAACCGATGCAATAGGTTGCAAAATATAAGAGAGAAAGCTGCGCTTCGCGGAATACCAAAAAT
>JBCCNR010000171.1:0-4348 GCA_039025725.1 Pseudomonadota bacterium
CCAAACTTCGAAATTAATGCATTTGCAGTGCCAAATTTTGAGCCCGCAGCATTTGCAACGCCAAATTACGATATCAACGCATTCGCAGTTCCCAATTTTAATATTAATGCATTTGCAACGCCAAATTACGATATCAACGCATTTGCAGTGCCTAATTTTAATATTAATGCCTTTGCAACGCCAAATTACGATATCAACGCTTTTGCGATACCTAATTTTAACATCAATGCTTTTGCAACGCCTAATTACAATATCAACGCTTTTGCAACGCCTAATTATGACATTAATGCATTTGCTATCCCCAATTTCGGCATCAACGCTTTTGCAACGCCAAATTACAACATCAACGCTTTTGCCGTTCCGAATTATGGCACGAATTCATTTGGTGTTAATAATTTTGGGACAAGCAACCTCAATGGAAATGTGAATGGATTTCCTCCAACGTCTTCAAATGTAAATACATCTTTTGCTCCCAACACACAGGGACAATTCATGTCGAACCCAGCTGTGCAGAACGGCAACCCAACAGTTTTTGGTGCATCTATATTCTAATAAATGCATGAAATAAATTTTGAGTAAATGTAAAATTGTAAAATATTGAACGGAAGGTAAACAAAATGACTTTTATTGGACCATCAAACGCACCGTCGTTGTTCCCAACAGATTTTGGCGTAGGCATATCCTATCAGCCTCAATTTTTCAGCCAACCTGGCGGAAACCCTATTCAAACAAGTCCGGTTTTCAGTCCAATTGCGGCACAAATTGATCCAACAAGCATACCAAATTTTCAGGGCCCGCTTCCAGTGAACTCTGTTTTTCCAAATTTCACTGATTCAACGGGTTCAGTTGTTCCTTTCGAAATTCCAAGGCAACAAAATGGGTATCCAATTATTCCTAACCTTCCTGGGTTTCAGCCATTCATCACAAATACTTATTTGAGTAGTCCCATAAATGTGCCTCTTGCTGGTGTGACTGACACTGAAGATTTCTTTGGAACACCAAGTGTACTGAACCTATCCGTTCAAGGTATTCCAAGCATAGTACAACAGGCACAATTCGAATTTCCTGGTGATACAAGAGCAATATCCGTATACAACCAGCCGCCTCCTGCATTTTTATTAGAGTCCGTTGGGATCACCGACCAAACTGGTCAATTCCAATCAGGCTTCTTCCCTCAAAATACTGCACCGCAACAACTCAATAATGTGTTCGGTCCACAAATTGGGAATACAGGCTTTGCCGCAGTGCCAACATCAGCAACAACACCATTCCTGACATCTGGTGGGCCAGTACCATATAATGGTTTCTTTGGAACTGGTGTGAATAACCCTAATCCTTTTGTGCCGCAACAGCAATTTGTGCCACAACAACAGCAGTTTATACAGCAACAGCAATTTGTGCCACAGCAACAGCAATTTGCGCAACAGCAGTTCATACCACAGCAACAGCAATTTGTGCCGCAGCAACAGTTCGTACCGCAGCAACAATTTGCTGGTCAGTTCTTTTAAGTCCAATCTTTCATTTCGTTTATACTTCAATAGGCTCGCAAAAGCGGGTCTTTTTTTATGGAAATAATACCAAAAGCCCTATACAACTTTGATTAAGTGCTTTTGGTAAAGCGCCTGACTGGGCGCCGCGCATCGTTGCGCGCCCCCTCGGAGACGTTGGCGGAAGCCAACTGGCGTGAGAGAGAAAATCACTTTAAATTGCTTGATGTATAATTATGATAGATACAATATCGAAAATGAATCAAGGCGCTTGGTATGAGTAAGGCCTAAAGCCTTGCAAAAAAATCAAGATAGCGCTTTTTGATTTGTGAAACTGGAAGCGTAATTAAAACATCTGTTGTATCAAATTGCTCATCGACAACCGCACCATCGCCTACCCATGCACCAAGACGAAGATAACCCTTCACCAAAGGCGGCATTTTTGACAAGAGTTCATGCTCACATTGCTCTTTGATGATGTCATCATTTCGCATGTCAATATATAATTCATCACGGGCTTTTGCACGCCACTCCGGTATCGCCAAACGATGCGCATGTAAATACGCCAAATGATCACGAATCATATTCACATCCGTTCCCGGAAAAGACGCACACCCAAACATAAGCCCAACATCACGCGACATGGCATAGGCCACAATACCACGCCACAACATTTGTATAATGGAATGATTGCGATAATCAGGATGCACGCAAGAACGCCCTAATTCCATAACGCTCATATTTTCTTCACGCGCACGCTCAAGAAGGGGGAAAATATCATATTCCTGATGTGAATAAAAAAAATCCGGGTCTGTGTGACAATCCGCGCTTAAAAGGCGATAATTCCCTATAACTTTATCTTGGTCTGATGTCTTATCTATCACAAGAAGATGATCACATATCTCATCAAAATGATCAACATCACGCTTCATAGCTTTGCATGCTTCCGAAGGTTTGGCAGACATGAGCTCATAGAAGACATGATATCTTAATTGCTGCGCTTTGACGATTTCCTCCTGATCCCGTGCCAGACGCACTTCACAACTGTCATTTTGTAAACAAAAATCCAAAGGGGCCCCACTTCAGCTCATTCGACAAAGCATTATCATTTTAAGATAAAACTATCATAGCCAAGCCTAAAAAAATAGGACTTTATTCTACGGTCACGGATTTTGCAAGATTGCGCGGTTGGTCTATATCTGTCCCCTTATGAACAGCAGTATGATAAGCCAAAAGCTGCAAAGGAATTGTCGCAATAAAAGGCGCAATAAAAGGATCGGTCATTGGCACTGTAATCCGGCGCCATGCCTGATCGCCAGCCTTCTTTAACCCCTCTTCATCAGAGATCAATATAACCTTTGCGCCGCGTGCAATAACCTCTTCTGTATTCGAGGCCGTTTTCTCAAAAAGCGGATCCGACGGAGACAAGACCACAACAGGGATATTTTCATCAATCAGTGCAATAGGACCATGTTTAAGCTCTCCCGCTGGGTATCCCTCCGCATGGATATAGCTGATTTCTTTTAACTTTAATGCTCCCTCAAGCGCCAGAGGGAAATAACATCCACGCCCTAAAAATAAAACATTATCTGCCTTTGAGAGATCATATGCAATATCGCGAATATATGCTTCTTCCTTAAGGGCTTCATTGATATGGCGCGGTATTTCCAGCATAAGCTTTTCATAATGCGCCATCTCTTCTTTTGAGATTTTATTATGTGCTCGTGCCAGACATAATGAAAAAGCGATAAGCGAAGCCATTTGCGCTGTAAAAGCTTTGGTTGAAGCCACCCCAATTTCAGGCCCAGCATGTGTTGGTATCCAAACGTCGCTTTCGCGCACAATCGTGCTTTCAGGGACATTCACAATCGAAATAATCTTACTCCCCTGCGCTTTTGCATATCTTAATGCTGCAAGCGTGTCAGCTGTCTCTCCAGATTGAGAGATAATAAGTGTCGCATGATTGGGCCGCAAAGGTGGTTTACGATAGCGAAATTCTGATGCAATCTCAATTTCGGCAGGAATCTGCGCCAGTTTTTCAATATAATATTTGCCCAGATACCCGGCATAATATGCTGTTCCACATGCGACAATCGATAGAGAGTCTATCTCTGTCAGGTCACAATCAATATTTGGGCAGAACATCTCATTATCTTTATGATGCGCAGTAAACACAGAAAGCGTCTGCGAAATTGCCGTTGGTTGCTCATAAATCTCTTTCAGCATGAAATGGCGATAGCCTTCTTTCTCCGCAAGAACATTTGAAAGATTGACCGTCTTAATATCACGCACGACTTCTTCATTATTCATATCTTTTATGATGCAGCTTTCACGTGCAATGACGCACCAATCTCCCTCATTCAGGTAGATAATACGATTGGTCATTGGCGCTAACGCCATCGCATCAGAGCCCAAAAACATTTCACCTTCTCCAAAACCTACCGCAAGCGGACTGCCTCGTCTCGCGCCAAACATAACATCTTCAAAATCTGTAAAAAGAAAAGCAACAGCAAACGCTCCTTCAAGGCGCTGCAAAGTATGAAAAACCGCATCTTCAGGCGTGGCAACGTCTTTTAAATATTCTGTTGCCATATGGGCAATCACTTCAGAATCTGTCTCAGTGTGAAATATATGCCCCTTTGCCTCAAGCTCATGGCGCAATTCACGATAATTCTCAATTATACCATTATGTACAATCGCAACCTTATCTGTAGCATGCGGATGCGCGTTGCGCTCATTTGGCGCTCCATGCGTTGCCCAGCGAATATGTCCAATCGCTGATTTGCCCTCTAGCGGGGTGTCGCACAAAACATCTCTTAAATTTTTTAACTTACCCTCAGCGCGGCGACGCTGAATCTGTC
>JBCCNR010000172.1:0-4307 GCA_039025725.1 Pseudomonadota bacterium
AATAATTATGTTGAGCGCAAAACAGAGCGCATGCATGCTCTCAAAGAGAGGCTAGAGCAAAGACAACAGATCAGGCAAGAGAATCAGCAGCAGCGTCAGGAACGAAGAGAAGCTTTCAAGCAGAAAAAAGAAGAATTGCGACAGAATTTCCGCGGCAATATAAGTGATAAAAGGCAGGCTATACAAGATCGCGGCGTCCCTAATCGCAGTTTTAGAGATAGAAATTTTCGAAATAACTCACGCCCTAGATTTTAGAGACACCTAAGCCAGTGATGATTTTGGTAAAATTTGCACCTATTTCGTAAGGGACGAATTCATATGTTATCATCATGAGGTAAGATGTCTTTTTTCTCTCTCAATTGGTACGCGCTTTGCAAGGATAATTCTATAAAACCGATATATAGGAAAATTTCTCTTTATATGGAGCAAGGCCATGATTAACGGATTTAACCAAATTCCTAAAGAACCTAGTATTGATTATCTTTCAGATAATGTTTTTCAAGGTATTGTAAGTTATGATGCTGCACAGGTCGCAGAAGCCTTTTCTAAGATCACAGGTGAGAATTACAGCAAGGCTGATGTTGAGGCAAAATTTGGCTCAGATACAATTACTGATTTTGACTTATATGCTTTTGCAGAAAGCGGAAAGAAAGATGGTTTCATCAGTAAGTCAGAAGTTTTAAAATTTATGGGAACCCCATCTGATGATGATATGATGATGGGCGGTGACTTTGCTTATCTGAAAGATGATACGACGACATATAGCTTACAGCAGGTTGCAGATAAAATTGCCGAAGTTACAGGTAAGACCATAAATCCGGATGATCTCTCTGCTTTTGTTGAGGGTCGGGATTACATGACAGATTTTGAAATGCTCATGTTAATCGATCAGAATAAAGATGGTTCAGTGAGTACATCAGAGCTAGATGACCTGATTATGAATAATAATATCTCCTATGATTACGAAGATGACACTGAAGAAACGACCTCTCTTTATAGGGGTGATGGTGCTTGGCGTTATGATGATCAGGAATTTATCGACAAGATCGAAGCTGATTTTGGAATTACGCTAAGTGATGATCAGGTAACACACTTATTTGGTGATAGGCCTATCAATGATCGTCGCATTGAGAATAAAATCGATATGGATCAGGATGGCTTTATCTCAGAAACAGAGTTAAAATCAGCTTTTGATATTCAGGATGATATGACAAGTCCGGATATTGATGAATTTGCATATTTAAGCGATGATGTCTTTACTTATACGCCAGCTGAGGTCGCAGATGTTGTCAGCAGTCTGACAGGACAGGCCATCACAGAAGCTGATGTGAATAGTCTTACTGGTGGAAAAGCAGAGATCACTGACATTGACATGTTCCGTTTGTTTGATCCAAATCGAGATGGTATTTTCACGACTGATGAAGCCAATCGTTTATTGGATAAAGGAGCGCTTAATAAAGCCTTTTATTATCTTAATGACTCACAGACCAGCTATTCACTGGGGGACCTCTCCGCTGAGCTTGCATCGATAGGTGTAGATATGACCGAAGATGAGCTTTATGACATGTTTGGCAAGGAAACAATCACCGATGCTGATATTCTTGAAATGCTAGATCGAAAAAGCGAGCTCACAGGGGTGAGCAATGGTATCCTTGATAGGCGTGATTTCTTTAATTCCACAAATTAGATAAATGCTTATGAAAATTTAAAAATTCTGAAACACGGACACTATGGTTAACCCTCTACAAAATAGTCCCTATTTTGTAGTTGGAACGCTAAGCTATCGCTTGCGCCACAAAGCCACGCCAATGGCTTTGTGGATAGCGAATAGACTTTTTTAAAGTCAATTCGCTATAACCTTCCATTTGTTTGTGCCAGATGTCTGTAAATGTCACTTCTCCTCAAGGGTGGCATGATGTAAAACCGCCTACTCTCCGGTTTTATAATGATGTAGCAAAATGAGGCCATTTATGGATTTGCTGCATATCTCCAATCATTCTACTATCCCAATAACTGCCCTGATTTATCAGGGCATTTTTTTATTAAGAGGCCTCAACACTGTATTTTGTGTAGAGGCCTCTTGTAAAAAGAAATATCTTTATTGTGGAATATATCCACCAACTGTCATTCTTTTATCATCAGGGAAATATTTTTCATGTGCAGCAACAATTTCCTCAATTAGATCTCCGGACATGCGATCTTTCATTGCAACTTTATAAGCATTGCGTAACACATGTGTTTTGCCCGGATAATTTTTGCCCAAGAAATAAAGTTTATATAGGTCTCGAGTTGATTGACCGCCTGGACCATTCAATAATCTTTTTAAATCATTTGACATTTCATTTTCCGGTACGCCAAGTATCTCTGTTTTAAGTGCTTCTACAAAATCATTATTGCCACCATTTTCATTTACTTTATCAACAATAGCACTCAGGAAAGCCCATGTTGTATCAGGAACATCTGGGGCTTCCATGATCTCCAAATGAAGCTCAGGGCCTTGTTCTTCTGGTGAATTTTGTTTTTTAACAAGCCAATCAGCAATGATGGTACGCAAAGTAGTGATTGCTTGTTCCATATTACGCATTTCACAAAAAATTTGGACACCATTCTCTGGGTCTTTTTTTTGCAATTCATCCAGAGCCTTAATCTGACTTTCTGGTAGATCAAAGCCACCAGTTGTGGCAGGAATATATGATGGAAAAAAGTTGCCATCCTTTGTACCTTCTTTGCTGCCCCCTAAAGGCATGAGATTATCTCTTGGGGCGTAAGAAGCATCCTCTCTTTCTGAAGAGTAACTTGGCCATTTAAAGTCTTCGCCTGCTGAAGGGAGCTTTTGATCTAACTCAACTGGGTCAACACCAACAGCTAATGTTCCGAGAATAATTTTGGCAAGACTTGGCTTTAAAAGAACTTTATTTCCACTTCTATCTATAGATTGCTCTCCGACGCGATGTAAAATAACATGTGGATTGAGTAAGAACTTCTCAAAGCCTTTTTTGACTCCTTCTTTCAATTGACCAGTTTCATCAAAAGCAGAATATTTTGGTTTGTGAAAAGCGTAGAAAGTTTTTGTTTCATCGGCAGCAAAATGCTGCTCGATAATTTTTGGCATAAGCACGTTTTTTATAAAGTCAAGACCATTATTATCTTCAGCTTTATATTGGTCCTGAACTGCTTTTGTGAACTGATCAAAGACTTTCATGACGTCATTAGCATAATGTCCAAGAATGGTTCCTTTGCCTATTTCAGCATCAATATCCACCTCAGCTAATGCAGTCGCTTTTTCTATAATATCTGACGGCATATTCTTTAAATATGGATTATCTTTCAATGCTTCAAGCGAGGTCATAAGTGTACGAGCAATAGCAAAACCTGCCTTATGTGTTGCTTGAAAATATCTGCTAAGACTTTCTGGTGATGAGTCTGTTAAATATCGTCCCATATCAACTGGAGTTTCTTTGATGATATTTACAGCAGCAATATATGCTCCTGCCTCATTACCGGGAATGGGTGTAACAGGAAAATGATCTGTTAATATGTCATATGGGAATTTAACGCGTGCTAACTTTTCCTCAATTTCATTGAGAGTAAAGCCTTCATTGGGATCGCTATCTAAAGTTCCCTTTACCTTTAGCATTCCTCTTAGGTTTTTATGTTCTATATTATCAGGATACATAAGTTCTGATTGCAGATCTTTTGGTGCTTTTGCCATAAGCGCATATATACGCATTAAGCGTGCATCCATGAATGCTCGTTTAACAAAATTAATATCTCTAGGCTGTGAAGCTGTTTCAGTTTCATTTGGTATATAAATTTTAAATGTGACATCTTTTTCTTCGGCTGCTACAATTCCTGCTTTCTGTAACTGTTGTTGGCTTTTTTCAGAACGCTCTTTTGAAATAATTTTAGATGGAAGTCCCACTTCAAGTCCATTAATCATGCCTTCATTTGCGAGTTCTTCCAATGCTTTAATTTGATTTCCGAATGACATGTTTGTATCGGCCAATACTGTGAGTTCTGTTCCGCCAGCTTTCTGCACTTCTTTGATTGCTTGCAAAAGCTCCGCTTTAAAGCTATCAGGCTTACCTTTTGAGTGAAGTCCCAAGGAATAAGCACCATTGTTATTTATGATCTGTGATTTACCCTTCGAATCAAGATATTTGGTTTTTAATCTCTTGGAAGTATTTGGTGAAACAGACTGTATGTCTTTACGGTCTCTTTTGTTTTGTGGTTGAGTAGTGTGTGGTTGATTAGGGTTTAGTGTTAGTGGCATATTATAATCCTTTTTTAAATTTAATAAATATAAA
>JBCCNR010000173.1:0-4292 GCA_039025725.1 Pseudomonadota bacterium
ATAAAAGCGATATCTTCTCTATCCTTTAATAAAGGCACAATAGCATCTATAACGGATTGCTTCACTGAGCCTGTATCCGTCAAAATTGCCCCCTCAGACATATGTGGAATGATCTGTTGCGCCAAATCAGAAAAAGTCCCAAGCGGTGTACATAAAATAACAGCCTGAATATCTTTAAGATCAGATGCAAAAGATTTTATACCATGATCTATAAACCCTATATGGAGCGCTCTTTCTATGGTTTCCTCAGAAATATCATAGCCACTGACTTTAATATGTGGCAGATAAGCCTTCACTGCACGTCCAATCGAGCCCCCCAAAAGGCCCAGACCGATAATCGCAATATGTTCAATCTTGTGTACCAAAGGTCAGGCCTTTATTTTATTCAGAAAATATATCAGGGCAATTTTCAGCATCAAATATCATCACGCCCCCCGGCTTCGGAGAGAGATAAAGCACTTCACCAATATGATAATCTGCAATATCTTCAGGTTGTAAATAAGCGATGATGTCTCCACCTAAATCTGATGTGATATGACACACATAATAAGCGCCGGCAAATAATTTATGGGTCAGAACACCTTTTATAAGCGCATTTTCTTTTTTAGTGATCATAAAATTCTCATAACGGAGCGAGAGAATAGTTTTTTTATACTCAGAGGTAACAGGAAAAACGCCTATATCTGTTTGAAGGCCGTCTTCTGTCATATCCCCTAGATAGGCATTGACCAAACCTCCAAATTGCGCTGTCTGAAAATCAACAGGGCGCAAATAAAAATCCTCAGGCGTACCGGACTGCACGACAGTTCCAGACCGCATATAAATGATTTGATCAGAAAATTGCATGGCTTCGGCTGGGTCATGTGTGACCATAATAACAGTTGCGCCTCTCTCTTTAAAAGATTTAATGACAATATTGCGCAATTTGTCACGCAATCTGGTGTCTAAATGCGAAAAAGGCTCATCGAGTAAGATAAGATCGCGCTGCATGATCAATGTCCGTGCAAGAGCCAATCGCTGTTGTTCTCCGCCAGACATTTCATGCGGATATTTTTCTGCGCAATCCTCAATCTCTAAACGTGATAAAATATCTTCTGCATCTGCTTGTTTTTGAGCATTTTTATGTTTCCGATGGTCACACGCCGTCATATTTCGCAGAGCCGTCATATGCGGAAACAGAGCATAATCCTGAAACATATAGGCAAGCTTACGCTGGCCGGGCGAGACAAGAATTGTCTCAGCAGAGGTAACATGTTCGCCACGCAGGGAGATATCACCCGCATCCACGGATATAAGACCGGATAAAGCCCGCAGAACTGTTGACTTCCCAGAGCCTGACTCTCCAAGAAGTGAGACAATCGCACCTTTTGGGATAGAAAATGAAACATTATCTAAAATCGGATGATCATCCTGTGTAGCATATGTCAGCTTATGAACAGAGACAAAATCATTCTCCATTAAAGGGGCTCACTTATATCATCTTCGATATCACTCAGAGCACCAGATGCTGCGGTCTCTTCTGCATGGTCAAGAACAGTTTGCAGAGCCTCAGAGGATATATCGCGTCCAGCATCATCAAGAAAACCAGCCTCTTTAAGCTCTTTCAAACCGGGTAAATCCTTTACTGAATAAAGACCAAAATGATCAAGAAAATGATCTGTTGTCATAAAAGTCACCGGACGCCCCGGCGTTTCGCGTCTTTTACCAAGCTTAATCCAGCCAATTTCAATCAAAAGATCAAGCGTACCTTTTGAGATACCCACTCCGCGAATAGTCTCAATTTCCGTACGCGTTATAGGTTGATGGTAAGCAATAATCCCGAGCACTTCCTGCGCAGAACGCGAGAGCTTTCTGGTCTCTTGCACATGATGTGTTAAATATGGCCCAAGATCAGCAGCCGTGCGAAAAGCCCACTTACCACCATTTTCCATCAAAACTACACCGCGTCCATCATAAAATGTCTGAAGCTTTCGCAGTAAAAATTTTGCATCGATTTTATCTTCAAGATGTTTCTGCACATCCATCACAGAAAGAGGCGCATCACTTGCAAATAATAAAGCCTCAATGATACGCAAAGCATGATCTTCTTCGTTTTTATTCTCTTGTAAAATATCATCAATCTGTTGTGTCTGCATTTAACGCCTTGATATCAATCTCTCCATAGAGCTCATCCTGTTTTATCTCAACAAGGCCTCTTTTGGCAAGCTCGAGACACGCCACCAATGTCCCCGCATAAGCTGATTTTACAATAACCGCTTCCTGATCATCTATAACCGGTAAAAAATTCTTTAAATTGCTCCACTGCGTTATCTGCCCCACCATGGGCAAAAGACGCTTTAAAACATCTTCTGGCCGAATAACATCAGGAGGGTTCACATGATAGGTCTGTCGTGCCTGCATCATTTTGCGTGCTCCATATGCCATCAAAAGATCATAGAGCGTATCTTTCCACACCGTCTCTTTTTGCGTCATAAGAGGCTCTGGCATACCTCGCGCGAAAAAACCCTGTCCAAGCCGCGGTAAATTTAATAGCATTTGCGTCTTCTCACGCATGGCATTAAGGCGCGCCAATTGAAAGCTTAACTGTGCAGCAAGCGCCTCTGCACTCAGTTCTTCTTCCTCATCCTCTTCAGTCGGTAAGAGCAATTTCGACTTCAAAAAAGCCAACCATGCAGCCATAACCAAATAATCCGCCGCGAGCTCAAGCCGCAAAGACTGAGCAATTTTGATAAATTTAAGATACTGATCCGCAATCGCCGAAATAGAAAGCTGCATCAAATCAACTTTCTGATTTTTGGCCATCACCAGTAAAATATCCAAAGGACCCTCAAAATCTTCTAAAGCGACATGGAATTTTTCATCTTCCCCAAGGGCTCCGACCTTATTTAGGGCCTCAGCCATAAGCGAGAGATCTGCTTTTTTCTGCTCAAGTGTTTTCATTTTATTGATTGGTTTATTGATGAGTTTATTGATTAGCAGCCATTTGCTTCACGCGCAAACCCAGCATTTCTGATGATAACTCAGCATATTCCTGCATCAAATCATCATCTGCGCGCGGAGAAGCCTGCATAAAAAGTTTGTTCCACATCTGATTGGTTCTAAAATCCAGCATATCCGACTCCGCTTCAATAACATCTGAAATCTGTACCATTTCATCAAAATGACCATTGCAATGCAGCACAAGATCACAGCCAGCCGCCAGAATATTGCGCGTTAAGCTCTTGATATCATCCTTCAAAGCTTTCATGGAAATATCATCACTCATGAGTAATCCATTAAATCCAATCATCCCACGGATAACATGTTTGATAACCTCAGAGGATAAAGTTGCACAGTTCTTATGATCTAAAACCGAATAAAGAATATGCGCCGTCATCGCGAGAGGCGCATCTTTTAAAATCTGAAAGGGTTTAAAATCTTTCTGTAAAGTCTGTAAGTCACTCTCAACCACCGGCAAATCTTCATGACTGTCACATTTTGCGCGCCCATGACCGGGAATATGTTTGATCACAGGCAAAATACCCTGATCAATATGCCCCTGAATAACGGCTTGCCCATAGGCCGCAACTTCATTCTCATCCTCACTGAAAGCGCGATCGCCAATAATATCATGCGCCCCGGGAGCCCTCACATCAATCATAGGCGCACAATTCACAGTTACGCCCATCTTTTTAAGCTCTGATGCTTGCAGAGAAGCATTTAATCGCACATATTCTAAACTCTTTTCTGGTGCATGATGATATGTCTCATAGAAACTGGCCGCTGCAGGATATGTACGCCAATGATCAGACTTTAAACGCTGTACACGCCCTCCCTCCTGATCAATCAGAATAGGAACCTCTGCCGTGCCATATACATCCCTAATCGCATCTGTCAGCACTCTAAGCTGATCGGGCCTGTCACAATTGCGCTTAAAAAGGATGATGCCCCATGGAATATTCTCTTTTAAAAAAGCACGCTCATTGTCGGTTAATTCCGTCCCCGCAAGACCAACGATAAAAGGCTTGGCCATAATATCCTCATTTTTGTTTTTTTAGAACCACATAATAAGCCCCGTCTCCGCCATGACAGGGCGCGGCCTTATGATACACAGAAATATATTTTGCAAATAAAGAATCATAAAACCATAATGGCAATTTCGGCTTCAAGATACCTTTATTGCGATAAGTGTCATAGCAAAATTTCCCCTTACCGGTAATCACCAAAAGATATCTTTTTTGAGCGCGATAATTTCTCTCAAAAAAATCATAAAGCGCGTCATAAGCCTGATCCTGCGAATAACCATGTAGATC
>JBCCNR010000174.1:0-4292 GCA_039025725.1 Pseudomonadota bacterium
GTCACTGAGCTCAGCTGGACAAAGAAAAATTTACATCCAAACCGTATTGTTAATCCGGGTCAGGAAGTTGAAATACAAATTCTTGAGATTGATTTTGCAAAAAGACGTATTTCGCTTGGATTGAAACAATGTCTTGAAAATCCATGGAAAATTTTTGCTGATAATCATCCAATCGGCTCTGATATTACGGGTCAGGTTAGAAATATTACTGAATTTGGTTTATTCATCGCTGCCGCCGAGGATATTGACGGCATGGTGCACTTTAATGACATTAGCTGGAAAGACCCTGGGGAAGTTGCTGTTAAGCAATATAAGAAGGGTGATGAGGTTACGGCGCGTGTACTTGAAATTGATGTGGAAAAAGAGCGTATTTCATTGGGTATTAAGCAGCTTGAATCCGACCCTGTTGCTGAGGCAATGACTGGCATTCAGAAAGGCGTTACAGTAACATGTACAGTTTCTGCTGTTCAGGATAATGGCCTTGAAGTTCAGGTAAATGATGATGTTACGGGCTTTATCCGCAAGGCAGATTTGTCTCGTGATCGTTCTGAGCAACGTCCATCACGTTTTAATAATGGTGACAAAGTTGATGCCATTATCACGCAGGTTGATCGTGCGAATTGTAACGTGACATTATCTATTAAGGCGCTTGAGATTGCAGAAGAAAAAGAAGCTGTTGCACAATATGGGTCATCAGACTCTGGTGCTTCGCTTGGTGATATTCTTGGTGCTGCTTTGCAGAAAAAAGAAGATGATGAGAATAAGTAAGATTTGATATCTTATTATAGAGGCCTCTGTGTTTTACAGAGGCCTTTTTTTATACTTAAGATAGTTACTTTGCCATGAGCAAAGACACACACATCCATTGCGAGCGCAGCGAAGCAATCTCTTTATATTAGGACTTACGCATTATATCCTCCTCCCTGAGTTATCATTGGGCTATCCCTGAGCGGTCCCTGAGCTTGTCGAAGGGTGCGAAGGGTACGAAGGGATCTTTTTTGCTATTTTGCGTAAGTCCTATGCTTAATTATAATTAACATATTATACATTATGCAGATGCTCTTTAATCTGATATTGAGACTCTTATACTAATATCTATATAAATAATAAGGGTTAAATATATGTATTTTGCGCGTCGTGGTCTTATGCTCGTGATTTCTTCTCCGTCTGGGGCAGGAAAAACCACTCTCGCGAAGAAGCTCATTTCAACTGATATCCATCTTGAACAGTCAATTTCAGTAACAACACGACCAGCTCGGGCCGGAGAAAGAAATGGTGTTGATTATTATTTTGTATCAAAGGATGAATATAAACGCATGATTGCAGAAGATGAGTTTCTTGAACACGCAATTGTGCATGATAATGGCTATGGTACACCAAAGAATTTTGTTGAAGAAACATTAACGCAAGGAAAAGACATTATTTTTGATATTGACTGGCAGGGTGCTCAGCAACTAAGGCATAATGTTTCGCAAGACCTTGTGACAGTCTTTATTCTCCCTCCGTCAGGAAATGAGCTCAGGCGCAGGCTTGAGGGACGTGCAACTGACGAAACAGATGTCGTTGAAAAGCGCCTTTCTAAAGCGGCATCTGAAATTTCACATTGGGGGGAATATGATTATATTCTTATTAATGATGACCCAGAGAGCTGTGCGCAGGATTTAAAAGCTATTCTTGGCGCGGAGAGGCTGCGTAGGCGTAGACAAACTGGCATTACTGAATTTGTCAGAGAATTAAACACAACACTAAAATAGAATTTTATGAAAATGGTACACTCGGGTGGATTCGAACCACCGGCCTCAGGTGCCACAAACCTGCGCTCTAACCAACTGAGCTACGAGTGCGTATAATCAGTGCAGTTTTATTAATCCCTCATATCTTTTTTTGCAAGTTTTTTTGCGTATATATAAGTAAATTATTTATTTCAATGGCTTCTTGGTATAGAAGCAATCACATCTTATTTTCATTCGGAGTTAAAATATGTTTACAGAAGATCTTCTTGAGGATTATGACCCAGACATTAGTCGCTACATAAAACTTGAGGCTCAAAGACAGGAAGATCACATTGAATTGATTGCATCAGAGAATTATACATCTCCGCAGGTGATGGAGGCCCAGGGGTCTTGTCTCACAAATAAATATGCAGAAGGCTATTCCGGCAAGCGCTATTATGGTGGATGTGAGCATATTGATAAAATTGAAGATATTGCTATTGAGCGCGTAAAGAAGCTTTATGGCGTGAAATATGCCAATGTTCAGCCACATTCGGGGAGCTCTGCGAATGCTGCAGCGTTTTTGGCACTTATAAAGCCCGGTGATAAAATTATGGGCATGGCGCTTTCTGAGGGTGGACATTTGACCCATGGTGCTAAGGTTAGCTTTTCTGGTCAAATCTACGATGCTGTTGAATATGGTATCAATGAAGATGGGGATATAGACTATGACGGCCTTGAAGAAAAAGCGCATATTGAGCAACCGAAATTGATCATTGCAGGCTTTTCTGCCTTTTCAGGGATTGTGGATTGGGCACGTATGCGGAAAGTCGCAGACCGCGTGAATGCGTTTTTGCTTGCTGATATATCGCATGTTTCTGGTCTTGTGGCGGCTGGCGTATATCCTTCCCCGGTTGATCATGCGCATGTGATCACGACGACAACCCACAAGACTTTACGTGGCCCGCGTTCTGGTTTGATGATGACCAATGATGAGACACTTGCAAAAAAGATCAATTCTGCAATTTTTCCGGGCTATCAGGGTGGTCCGCTTGTGCATGTGATTGCTGCTAAAGCTATTGCCTTCGCTGAGGCTCTTAAACCTGAATTTAAAACTTACCAACAGCAAGTTTTAAAAAATGCGGATGCGATGGCAAATCAGCTCATTGAGCGAAATATTAAAGTTATTGGCAATGGAACACAAAATCATTTGATGCTTGTTTCACTGATTGACAGAGAGCTCACTGGTAAAGAAATGGATACGGCTTTAGGACGTGCCCATATCACGATCAATAAGAATACCGTTCCGAATGATCCGCAATCTCCGTTTATCACCAGTGGTATTCGTCTTGGCTCTCCGGCGGTCACAACGCGCGGTTTCAAAGAAGAGGAATGTAAGAAAGTTGCTGATATGGTGGCCGATGTCATTGATGCACGCGGTGCAGAAGATGTGATTCTAGATGTTAAAAAACGTGCTATAGGCCTATGCGGTGAATATCCGGTTTATCCATATTAGGATTTACAATGTTAATAAACCATTCCTGGTATTGCTGCCGGCCCCATTCCAGA
This sequence comes from Pseudomonadota bacterium, assembly GCA_039025725.1. GTDB lineage: Bacteria > Pseudomonadota > Alphaproteobacteria > JBCCNR01 > JBCCNR01 > JBCCNR01. The sequence goes on from JBCCNR010000174.1 coordinate 3,282, forward strand.
TGGCTGATTCATCATACCAAGCGGACTTCCTCCGGGAACTGCGAGTGGACTTGCTCTTAGACCACCTGCTTGCATTATTGGAGGAACGCCTGCTGCTGTTGCAGCGAACATAGGGTTCCCTTGTGGTAAATGTGCTTGTTGTTGAGCTGCATGTTGAGCAAATTGCGGAGAGAAAGCAGGACCGCCGGCATAGCCCTGATATCCCCCTGCGCTGGGGAGGCCGCCAGCCTGCATATTTGGTATAAGAACAGGAGGCATCTGTCCTCCAGCGGATGGGCTTATGTAACCATTTGGTGTTTGCGGTCGCATCTGTCGTGTAGCAACTGCACCAGCAAGCATCATTGCTATTTTCACACCAGCCTCTTCGGAAGTTTCTGAACCAGTAAATGTTTTCGCAATATTAGAAAATCGACCTAAGGGATTTTCTTTTGCCTTCTTTGCTCCCTCTTCAATATCATCACCTTCAGCTTCTTTTGCCTTTTCTTCTGCCCTTTCTTCTCTTATAACTTCTTTTAGAGCATCCACCCTAGCTCTATGTTCTTTTTCTTCTTCTGGGGTGCGCTTTGGTCCCAAAAGTTTAGTCATAAGCCAACCTCTTTTTTGGGGAGTAGCAGAAGCAGTCGTATCATTATTAGATTCGGTTGTATTTTCACCTGTAGAGGCTAGATTAGGTGTAGTACCAGCAGTTTTAGCACCATCAGCAGGCCCTCTATTGCCATCTGGAGTTACATTTTGAGTAGCAGAGCTTTCAGTGCCATTTGAGGGAACAGCAGCATTGGCATTATCACCAATAGCATTTACATTACTACTTTGAGGATTATCAGCAGCATTTTCAGTGCCATTTGAACCTTCTGAGCTTCTTCTTTGACGATTACGAACCAAATGCCTCTGTATATTTACTGATGTATTTTTTCTATCTTTACCGCTATAAACGCGTGGCATGTCACTTGAACCACTACCAACTCTTTCAGCCATAATATTTTATTCTCTTTATTTTATAATATTATTCAA
>JBCCNR010000175.1:0-4275 GCA_039025725.1 Pseudomonadota bacterium
AATTTTCTAAGATACTTCAAAAAATGCTTTGGCGCGGGATAAGGCGTCTATCAAATGGTCAATATCTTCACATGTATTATAAAGCGCAAAAGAAGCTCTGGAAGTTGCCGGCACACCCAATTCTGTCATAAGTTGCTGCCCGCAATGATGACCTGCCCGTATGGCAACACCTTTACGATCAATATAAGTCGCAACATCATGGGGATGCACACCTTTTAGATTGAAAGACACTACTCCGCCCTTATGGTCAGATGTTCCATAAATCTCAATATCGCCGATCTCGGTCATTTTTTGATGGCAATAGCGCACAAGCTCTTGTTCATGCGCAAATAATCTCTCCTGACCAAAAGCCATAATATAGTCAACGGCAGCCCCCAAGCCAATGGCTTGAATAATTTGCGGAGTCCCTGCCTCGAAGCGATTGGGCGGAGCGCCATATGTGACATTATCGCGCGAAACCTGATCTATCATCTCTCCGCCACCGCGATAAGGACGCATTGCCTCAAGATGTTCTTTGCGCCCATAAGCAAAACCAATTCCAGTCGGGCCATAAAGCTTATGTCCAGTGGCAACATAGAAATCAACGCCTAAATCCACCACATTTACCGGCAAATGGACTGCCCCCTGTGCGCCATCCACAACAAGATAAATATCTTTATCAGCAATCATCTTTGCAATATCTTGAATGGGATTAATCGTCCCCAAAATATTAGACATATGTGTGATGGAGATAATTTTTGTCTTATCTGTTATCAGCTCTTCTAATTGCGCAAGGGAAATATCGCCTTTTGCATCAATATCCAACCATTTGATCACACAACCCTTGCGTTCTCTCAGGAAATGCCATGGGACAATATTTGAGTGATGTTCTGCGATAGATAGAATAATCTCATCTCCGGCCTTTAGGTCTGCGCCTAAACTATCGGCAATCATGTTAAAGCCATCTGTTGCGCCAGCTGTCCAGATGATCTCTGATTTATCTTCGGCGCCAATAAATTTCTGCACCTTCTCACGCGCATCTTCAAAGGCAATCGTTGCTTTATTGGCCAAATAATGCAGACCACGATGCACATTTGCATAGCTGTCTCTATATGCCGCATTGAGCGTATCCAGAACAATTTTTGGTTTTTGCGTTGAAGCAGCATTATCCAGATAAACCAAATCTTGCCCGTAAGGCTTGACCTCGGAAAAAACCGGAAAATCTTTTTTTGCCATAACAGGATCAAAGGCAAGAGATTTATCTGCTAAAGAAGTCGGCAAAGGCTGTGTCATAAGAATTATCTATAAAATTACTATATTTTATACGCTATCAATAACAAAATTATGCAAAATCCTCCAAGAGCGTATCGGAAAAATGCGCAATAAGGCGCTCAGATAGCTCCTCATTGTCGATGACGGACAAAGCTTCTGACATGAAAGCACGTGTCAATAAGGCTTTTGCCTCAGATAAAGGAATACTACGTGCACGCAAATAAAAGATTGCATCCGCATCTAATTGCCCAACAGCAGATCCATGCGCACATTTTACATCATCGGCATAAATTTCAAGCTCTGGTTTTGCGAATGCATTGGCTTTATCACTGAGCAATAATGCTCTCAACATTTGATGTCCGTCTGTTTTTTGAGCATCTCTTGCGACAATTGTCTTAGATTGCACTACGGAGCGCCCCCTATCATCACATAAGGATTGGAAAAGCTGTGATGAATTACAATGTGGTACATTATGAATAAATGTTGAAATATGCTCATTCATATCCGTCTGGCTGATGTAATTTGCAGCACCAAAATTAGCATTTGCTCCTTGGCCAGAGAGATAAATATTGGTCTCTGTGCGGCAAAAATTGCTGCCAAAACCATAAAACCCCAGATTAAATGTCGCATCACGTGCAATATCCGCGGAAAAACTGCCAATATGAGCAGCGTCTTTCATATCCGCAGCAATTTTTATATAGCTGACCTGTGCTCCAGCACCAATATAGCATTCTGCAACATGATTTTCATGCTGGGAGGCAGTTGTAATATGCTCAGCCATGAACTGTACTTTTGCATTGCTTTCAACCTGTATCAGCACACGCCCATAAGTAACAGTTTTTTCAGAGATATTTTTGAAAACCAGATGAATAGGCTTGTCTATAATTGTGTCTTTTGCAACATTTAAAATTGCTCCATCGCGACACATGACTGAATTTAGGTGCTTATATCCCTGATCATAAGGCGCTGAAATACCATCTATTAATCCAAGCGATGCATCCCGATCTTGAACAGCCTGTGCAAGAGAAGAAAAACTGACTCCTTCTGGAAGAGGATCAGACAAATTTTCGGCATAATATCCATTTATAAAGATAATTTTATAACTATCAAAATCGCTAAGAAAGCTCTTTTGGACAGAATCAAGGTAAAATTTTTCTGCAAGAGGAAGCTCCTCTTCCGAAAGCAACGCCATTTTTTGCGAAGGCCGCCATGTCTCATCACGGCGTGACGGTAAACCGACTTCTTTGAGCAAAGCAACGGCTTTTTCCTGATAAGGCACCAGAGCGCGCCCAGATGCCTCGGGTAAATTATTGTCATTATGACGTATCAAACTCATATTATCTCCATAAACTCTTGATCAATTTACAGAATTAAGCTGCATTTTCTGAGACAAAATCAGCATAGCCATTTTTCTCTAGTTCCGCAGCAAGCTCAACGCCGCCTGTTTTAACGATTTTTCCACCAGAAAAAACATGCACAATATCCGGAACAATATGATCCAGCAATCTCTGATAATGGGTAATGATCAACATACCACGCTCTTCTGAGCGCAGCCTGTTAACACCCTCAGATACAATTTTAAGTGCATCAATGTCCAAGCCCGAGTCTGTTTCATCTAAAATACATAGTGTGGGCTCAAGAAGCGACATTTGCAAAATATCATTGCGCTTTTTTTCACCACCCGAAAAGCCAACATTCAGCGGGCGCTTCAGCATATCGTAAGAAATACCAAGCTCACTCGATTTGGATTTGACAAGCTTAGAGAAAGCAAGCGTATCAAGTGGATCATCGCCTCGTTTTTTACGAACAGCATCAAGTGCGGCTTTTAGAAAGGTCAATGTCGGTACTCCGGGAATTTCAACAGGATATTGAAAAGCCAGAAAAACCCCTGTTGCTGCCCGATCCTCAGGAGACATTTCAAGCAAATCCTCCCCGTTAAAGAGCACTTCACCATCAGTGACATCATATCCATCGCGTCCTGATAGGACATATGATAATGTAGATTTGCCAGACCCATTCGGCCCCATAACAGCATGGACTTCTCCGCCCTTGATAGTAAGATTGACACCCTTTAAAATATCTTTACCATCGGCGTTCACACATAAATTTTTAATTTCAAGCATCTCATCCTCATTGCAATACGCATTACTCTATATAATGTTTTGACTGACGTGACAATATTTTAGGATGATTTCCACGACTTTAAAGGAGCAAATATGACATTTTATGGTGGGTTAATCATGTATGTCGTTTTATGGTGGCTGGTCTTGTTCTGTGTTTTGCCATGGGGTGCGCGTTCTCAGGCTGAGCAAGGAGAAGTCACCAAAGGCACCGAACATGGAGCCCCTGTTCATCCCGGACTGAAGATAAAGCTTTTTTGGACAACCTTTATTGCAACGCTTTTCTGGGGTGTTGTGTGGTATGTTTTCGAAACAGGACTTTTCTCTCTTGCAAATTATATTAAATCATGACCGTTTTTGCTTTAAGAGTGTTATACCAAAAGCTCTAAATAATTTATATCAAGTGCTTTTGGTAGAGCGCCCGACTGGGCGCCGCGCATTGTTGCGCGCCCCCTCGGAGCCGTTGGCACAAGCCAACTGGCGTGAGAGAAATCACTTTAAGGTGCTTGATATATAATAATTATGATAAGGACATTATGCAAAATGAATTAAGGCGCCTGGTATTATTGTTAAGTGTTACATTTTGCGTTTTTTGTAGCCAAAAAACTTCTGCATCTTCGCCAGCCTATATTGATAGTTTGAGCAAAGTTATTTTCAAGATTGATTCGCAAAACTATGAATATATTCTCGAGACAGCAACAACTCAGGAACAAAAACAAAAAGGTCTGATGTTCAGAACAGAGCTTGACGAGAATAAAGGAATGTTATTTGTTTATGATCCGCCACAAATTGTTGGAATATGGATGAAAAATACAATGATTCCTTTATTCTCGTCAAGCTCAGTTCTGAACATTAGACCTTTTTGTTTTTGTGCCTGAGTTGTTGCTGTCTCAAGAACATATTC
>JBCCNR010000176.1:0-4230 GCA_039025725.1 Pseudomonadota bacterium
AACGGTTATGCTTTCTGCGGCAACAGGTGCTGTTAAATATTCATCTGAGCTTGAGGAAAATGTTAGTGTATTGGTGCGTCCCCTGCCCTATCCGGATGGGCTTGGCGAGACACTTTCAAAGCGCGGATTAAAGCAACTTAGAATTGCTGAAACAGAGAAATATGCGCATGTGACTTTTTTCTTTAATGGTGGCGTTGAGGATATTTTCGAAGGGGAAGATCGTATTTTAGTTCCTTCTCCGAAAGTTCGTACATATGATCTTAAGCCAGAAATGTCAGCGCCAGAAGTGACTGATAAATTGATTGAGGCGATAGAAAGCCAGAAATATGACTATATTATAGTGAATTACGCCAATGCAGATATGGTGGGTCATACAGGAGATTTAAACGCTGCGATAAAAGCAATCGAAGCAGTGGATACGGAAATAGGACGCTTAGAAGCTGCGCTTGAGAAAGCTGGTGGCATTATGTTTATCACAGCAGATCACGGCAATGCAGAGATGATGATTGATCCCGAAACAGGTGTTCCACATACGCAGCATACGACCTTTAAAGTGCCTGCTATTTTGCTTGATCCATGTGGTTATTATAAAAATATTGAATTTTCTTCGGGAAAACTAGCGGATATTGCGCCAACTATGTTATGGTTAACGGGTGAAGAGATACCTGATTCTATGACAGGGTCTCAGCTTATTCAAATAAGATCTGCGCAAGAGCCTCATGTATCTGCACAAAAAATGGCCTAATTTTTTTTACTTATTCCTTTGCTGTTTTGCCTTGTTCAGCGGTGGCGATAAGGTTTATGCTGAAAAAAAACTGCCTGACGTAGAGAAAAAGCTTGATGCTGTCCGGCAGGAAATGAAGCGCGCTGAGCCAGAATTTAAACGCCTGAAAGATGAGAATGCCTTACTTGAGCGTGAATTAAATAATCTCTCTGAGCGCCTTGTGATTATCAGTGAGAAAATCAATATCTCTGAGGGGCGTATTGACTTGCTTGAGGAAGATATTAAGACGCTTGACGCAGAGGAGCAAAATCTTACGGCAAATCTTCAGACAAAGCGTGCAGAAACATCGCGTATCTTATCGGCTATGGGGCGTTTATCTTTGGCGCCGGCTTCGCCTTTAGGGGCTGTTGATGATGAGCGGAAGGAAATACAGGCTGGGCTTGTGTTGAAGTCACTCAATCGCTCTTTACGAGAGAAGGCAGATGCGCTCGTGAAGGAATTGGAGCATTTGGATAATACGCGTAATGCCCTCAGGGAGCGACGCACAAAGTTAGGCTCTGAGAAGCTCTCGCTTGATCATGACCGTCAGCGCATGGAAGTATTATTACATGAACGCCAAAAGCGCTTTGAAGAGAATAATTCAGGTTTGAAAGACAAGCAGGCATATTTGAAAAAACTCTCACAAAAAGAGCGCAATGTTACCAATCTTATAGCGCAAATTCAAAAACAGGAGAAGAAAGCGGCCGAGCGCAAGCGTCAGGATATGCTTGCGGAAGAAAGGCGCTTACAAGCGCAGCGTGATAGTCTCGATGATCAAAAAGAGGCCGATTCTGTGCAGCTATCTGCTCTGACGACTGGTAAAAGTGCTTTTTATGGGCAGGGCGAAGGCGGCGTTTTATCTGCGCGTGCTTTTAATATGGAAAAAGGTAAGCTGGCCATGCCGGCCTCTGGGAAAGTGATTTACGGGTTTGGCGCAAGAGATTTAACTGGCAAAAAGCGTTTAGGTATGACAATTCGCACACGTGCCTCTGGTATTGTGACGACTCCTTCGCGCGGACAGGTGATTTTTGTAGGAAAATTCCGGGATTATGGTCATATGGTGATCGTCAAACCAACGGATAAATATCATATTCTTGTTGCAGGTCTGGGGAGAACAGATGTTGTTGTTGGACAGAATATCATCAAGGGAGAGCCCGTTGGGCGCATGCCAAAAGGCTCAGGATTTAAGAATTTATATCTTGAGATGCGTAAAAATAAGAAACCGATTGACCCTGTCATTTGGTTAAAACGTTATACGCAGCTTGCGGAGGCTAAAAAAACGCGCTAGAGCTATAATAAAAGAGAAATATAAGGAACAATTATGCGTCACTTCTTTTTAAAAACTGCCATGGCATTATGTGTGTCTGCTACGCTAATATCAGGTGCCTATGCGGAGGAGACAACTGATGAGACCACTGAGGCTCAGGAAGATAATGTCTATGCGCATTTAAATTTATTTGGTGAAGTTTTTGAGCGCATAAAGGCGGGCTATGTTGAAGATGTTGATAATAAAGAGCTCATAGAGGCTGCAATTAATGGTATGCTGGCCTCGCTTGATCCGCATTCCAGCTATTTAAGTGCAAAAAATTACAGTGAAATGAAGGTACAAACCAAGGGTGAATTTGGTGGCCTTGGTATAGAAGTCACAATGGAGGCTGGATTTGTGAAGGTAGTCTCGCCGATTGATGAGACCCCGGCGGCGAAGGCTGGTATCAAGGCGGGAGATTTTATCACCAGCCTAGACGGAGAGCAAGTTCTTGGCCTGACCCTGCAAGAAGCTGTTAAGAAGATGCGCGGGAAAGTAGGCGAGCCTATTGTTCTAACGGTACATCGTGAGGGAACGAAAGAGCCGTTAGACTTCACGATTGTGCGCGATAAGATTGAGATCCGCGCTGTGCGACCAGGTGAATATGAAAATATTGGTTATATTCGTATTACAACCTTTAATGATAATACTTATGAGGATTTAGAGCAGAAAATTGCGCTCATTGAGAAAGATTTGGGGAATGATTTAAAGGGTTATGTTCTTGATTTGCGCAATAATCCCGGCGGTCTTTTAGAGCAAGCCATTGCTGTTTCGGATGCCTTCCTCGATCGCGGAGAGATTGTTTCAACGCGCACACGAAATGATGCAGATATAAAGCGTTTTCATGCGCGTGAGGGGGATATTGTTGATGGAAAGCCAATTGTTGTTTTGATCAATGGCGGTTCCGCTTCTGCCTCTGAGATCGTCTCTGGGGCTTTGAAAGAACATAAAAGAGCCATTATAGTTGGTACAAAATCTTTCGGCAAAGGCTCTGTGCAGACGATAGTACCACTTGCCAGTGGCGAGGGTGGCTTGCGTCTTACGACTGCCCGTTATTACACTCCTTCTGGGACTTCGATACAGGCAACAGGTATTGAACCTGATGTTAAAATCGCGAGTGGTGAGGTCAGCACGCAAGAGGAAGGCGAAACTTTTGGTGAGAAAAATCTTCCGCGTCACCTCAAAAATGAGCGCGATCGGCAGAAAAAGTCAAAAGAAAAATCTGATAAAAAGAAATCTGAGAGCGGTATAAAAATCATAAAAGATGAAGATGTGCAGAAAGATGCGCAATTAAAATATGCTTTTGATCTGATGCAAGCCATGCCTGTCATTCAGGAGGTTTATAAAGTCAAGAAAGATATCAGCGATGCGACGATGGCTGAGGGAGAAGAGATTTGAAATTAAACTCGTTTTTAACAGTGCTAGCTTTCTTTTTCTGGAGTAGGATCGTGAATTACATGAAGAAGAACACGTCCTTTATTACCAGGCGGAGCGTGATGACTAGCGCCATAGCGAGACCAATCACATGTCTCATTTTCACCGTTGCCACGATATATTACAACATATCGTCCATTGGGCTTAGATAATTCAGTTCTATCAATATAAGGGGCGTTTGGAAAAACGGTCAAAGGTCCATTGGGACAATAGCTATAGATCAAACGGCCGTGATCAAAGTGAGGGGGTCCTTCTGGCATAGTAGATAAAAGCTCCAAATATCTAAGCATTGCAGTATTAGGTGTATCGCTTTCGGGATCTCCCAATATTTTTTTTGATATTTTATCTAATTCTTGTTTTATTTTATGATCATCGGCATGAGTTTGCCCTTCATATTTAATGTCCGCTCTGCCAAACACCTGACCAAGAGCACCTTTGAGCATGGGAAATACCATTACAGCAATGTCTAATTCATTACCAGAACCGTCTTTAAAAACCAAATCATCTTTTGCGAAGTTTATCAAACTGTATGCTTTAGCTAAAAAATTTATATCACATTTTGATTCCACTACCCCATTACATATTTGCACTCCGGGCTCATTATAATCTACAAGAGCTTTTTTTAATGCTTTAAATTTTTCACTTTTATTAGCCTCCGGACATAGAAGTGATATAATTTGTAGAAAATTATTTATTGCCTGCACGCCACCAAGTAAAGGCAATAAAT
>JBCCNR010000177.1:0-4228 GCA_039025725.1 Pseudomonadota bacterium
ACAAACAGGCTTCAACTAAAGCATCGCTATACAACTTGACGCCACCATGGTGATGAGGGCCTGTATATTTGCCGCCATCTTGAAGCATATCATCTGATATATATAGGGTAAGACTTGCTTGATTAACGAGTTTCTGGTTATTCAACTTTGTGTAGGCGTATTTGGTTATTGCGGTTGATTCCACGGGATTGAGCCTTTTAACATCACAAAGCTGGAACCGTCATAAACATAATCGTAAATCGATGAAGCCTACGGGTCAGTTATGGCACAAACTGCATATTGCAATTGATACTCAAACAGGCCAAATTTTAAGCTGCAAAGACACAACATCGTCCATCACAGATGGCGCAGTTTTACCAGAGCTTATGGATGAATTACCGACCAGAAATATTCAAGCGGTTTGTGCTGACAAGGCTTATGATAGATTTGATTGTCGCAAGAGGATTAAAGAAGAAGGAGCACATCAGAGGATACCACCAACGAGAGATGCTGTGCATACAGATGATTTAAAGCATAGATTATCGCCTGAAAAACGAGAAGAACGTCAAGACATTTTTGCAGAAAGAGACGCTGCAATTGCCTATTTTAAAGCCAACATGATCAATGGATCTGATAAGTTAGCGCGTCAAAACTGGAAAAAATTAACTGGATACCACGAAAGATCTTTAGTTGAAACAACAATGTGGCAGTTAAAAGCACATACGACTGACCAGTTGAGGTCCAAAAAACCGCTCAACATGGCTATTGAATGTCGGATAAAATGTAAAATTGTTAATCTTCTTAATGCTGTCGCTTAAAATGTTATAGATTACATACGCATAATATAATCATACAGATACTTAACCTAATATACTCTCAATCTCAAATCTCAATGCAACAAGGCCCCCTGAGCTTGTCGAAGGGTGCGAAGGGGACAAAGATCAAGATCGTGCGCAAAAAACTAACACTTCACCCTTCGACAGGCTCAGGGTCCACTTAGTGACCGCTTGGGGTCCGCTCAGTGAGCGTTTTTTGCTGCTCAACAGACTCATCGACCGTTTTGGGTTTCTGCATATCGTGTTTTTAAAGATTATAATACTTTAATACATCGTAATCATCGCCGCTACAAATATCATGACAATGACTATATTCGTGTGATTGGCATTTTTAAAATATGTCAGACTGCTCTGTTTACTTTCTGGCACCCACTTATATATATGCCAACAGAGCTGAATGATTAAAATGCTTGTAAATATCGGTGATATATTCTTTGCATAGAGAAAAATCCCAAAACACATGCAGACCAGACCGTAAAAAAAGCTAACAGCCAGTTTTGGGTATGCACTGATGCGCTGTGCGGATGATTTTACGCCAATTTTCATATCATCCTCAATATCTTGAAAAGCATAAATTGTATCATAGCCAACCGTATGACATAAGCCTGCTGCATAAAGCCATAAAATTGATGTTTCAAAATTTTGAGTGATCGTGACATATCCTATGATGATACCAATGTTAAAAATCAGGCCTAAAAAAATTTGTGGCCAATATGTGATCCGTTTCATAAGCGGATAAGTTACAACTGGAATGACAGAGAATAAACTTATAAGAACAGCTATTGGCGGCAAGAAGAAAAGAATAAGGCTACTTAATAGGCATAAAAATGCGAAAAAATATAAGGCCTGTTTCGGAGAGATGCGTCCTGTTGCGATGGGTCTGTCTTTGGTGCGCGCGACAGATTTATCAAAATCTCTGTCAAAATAATCATTGATGACACATCCTGCACTGCGCATTAAGGCGCTTCCGATAAAGAATAAGATGCTATAGAAAAATAAATTTCCCCAGATGATATGACCAAGAGTGAGATATCCTGCCAAAACACCCCAGAGGCAAGGAAGAAATAAAAGATATATACCAACCGGACGATGCAATCGCGCCAAATGAAGATAATCTTTAAGTTTAAATTTTAGGATATGCATAATATCAAAAGCTCTAAATAATTTTTGATTATAGCAGAATATGGATTTATAAATCCATATTCTGCTATGTTAAAAGACTTTGCTAAAGTCTTTTAATCACACGCTTTGACCTTTGGCGAAGCGTAGTGGATGCCCCCAAAATTCCATAGGAATTTTGTAGCGATTAAGCTATAAGTGCTTTTGGTAGAGCGCCCGACTGGGCACCGCGCATCGTTGCGCGCCCCTCGGAGCCGTTAGCGTTAGCTAACTGGCGTGAGAGAAAAAATCACTTTAAATTGCTTGATATATAATAATTATGATAGATACAATATTGAAAATGAATTAAGACGCTTGGTATAAGTTACATTGGTATTTTATCGATTTTAAGTTATAGCTTAAAACATATAAGGTTTCAAAAAAGTAGGTTTTATGTCTCTCTCGCCGGAAGAAAAAATTGCTCAGAATATTGCAGATGACCAGACTTTACAAAATCATGATGGTGAAAAACAGACACCAGATTATAAAAATGAATATCGTATTTTAAGATATTTGCTTCCTTATCTTTGGCCGCATGCGCGCCCTGATCTTAAAAGACGCGTTATTTACTCAGTTATTCTTTTGATCATATCAAAAATCACTGTGGTTTGCGTGCCATTTTTATATAAATATGTTGTCGATGCGCTAGAGAATAATTCATCCGAGAAAATAGCTCTGCTTGCTGCGCCGTTCTTTTTTGTCGTTGCTTACGGGGTTGCGCGTATGGTCGCCAGTGGCTTTACTCAATTACGCGATTCAATTTTCACGAAGGTCGGGCAGCGTGCTTTGCGGCTTTTGGCGGTGAAAACATTTGAACATGTGCACAAGCTCTCATTGCGTTTTCATCTTATCAGACGTACGGGCGGGCTTGCACGCACGATTGATCGCGGCACAAAAGGGATTGATTTCCTTTTACGGATGTTTGTTTTTAACCTAATCCCAATCATATTTGAGGTCTCATTGGTTGTTGGGATTTATTATTTTACCGCAGGTCTTTTCTACGGACATATCGTTGTGGCTGTGATCATTGTTTATGTGGTGTTTACATATTATGTCAATGAGTGGCGCACAGGCTTTCGCCGCGATATGAATGATATGGATAATGAGGCCTCACAAAAGGCAGTGGATAGTCTGATCAATTATGAAACAGTAAAATATTTCGGCAATGAACAGCTTGAATCTGACCGCTATCATGACACTATGAAAGGCTATGAGCGTGCATGGATTAAAATTTATCATTCGCTGGGTATTCTTAATTTTGGTCAATCCTGCATTATTGCGGTGGGCCTTACGGCTGTGATGCTGCTTGCGGGGGCGGATGTCATGGATGGAACGAAAACCATTGGTGATTTTGTACTCATTAATACATTGCTTGTGCAGCTTTATAGTCAGTTAAATTTTCTAGGAACAATTTTTCGGGAAATGAAGCAGGCCATCATTGATATGGAAAATATGTTTTCCCTGCTTGATGAAGGAAGAGAGATCACCAATAAGGCTGATGCGCAGCCTCTTATGATTGATAAATGTAATGTGACTTTTGAAAATGTTTCTTTTCATTACGACCCGGAGCGCCAAATTTTAAAAAATATTTCTTTCGAGATTCCGGCTGGTCAAACTGTCGCGGTTGTGGGGCCTTCTGGTGCAGGGAAATCAACATTAACGCGGCTTTTATTTCGCTTTTACGATGTGACTGATGGTGCCATTAAAATTGATGGATATGATATTCGCGATGTCACACAGGAGAGCCTGCGCGCTGCGATTGGTATTGTCCCACAAGATACTGTCTTATTTAATGACACAGTTGGCTATAATATCGCTTATGGAAAGCCTCTTGCAAGCTTAGATGATGTACGCCGCGCCGCCGAAGCTGCATATATCCATGATTTTATAGAAGGCCTACCTGATGGGTATGATACGATGGTCGGAGAGCGCGGCTTAAAATTATCCGGCGGAGAAAAGCAGCGCGTCGCGGTTGCCAGAACAATTTTGAAAAATCCACCTTTTTTGATTTTTGACGAGGCAACATCTGCTCTGGATACGGCGACAGAACGCGCTATTCAAACAGAGCTTGATGAAATCGCTGCCAGTCGTACGGCGCTTATTATTGCGCATCGCCTTTCAACTGTTGTGAATGCAGATAAAATCATTGTTTTAAATGCAGGCGAAATTGCCGAACAAGGCACCCATGAGGAGCTTATTAGGGCAGAAGGTATTTACGCCAATATGTGGCAAACACAATTAGATGATGAACAGCT
>JBCCNR010000178.1:0-4189 GCA_039025725.1 Pseudomonadota bacterium
ATTTTATTGTACTTTTTAGTGAATGTGCAAATAGGATCATAAATTTATGTTATTTAAAATATTATTGACATTTGTATAAAAATAATATATAAGAGCCATAGTAATTTTGTGTATTGTAGTTTTGTAAGTTGTATTTGTAATGTCACGTATATATGAAAAGCCTAGATCCGGAGTGAAAGAGCGCGGTCGTTATGACCCTGAAAAAGCGCGTGAACTTTCCAGATTACGCCAGATAGATCGTGAAGCTGAAGAAACCTTCAGTATTGCGCCTGATGATGACGGTATGATCCGTCGCCAATTTAGCACAAATGATGCGCGTGGCCTTAATCAGCTTGGTCGTGCATTCAAGCCTATTCTCCCCCCAGATCAGTCTTTGTTACCGCCACATAAGGTGTATGGAAGAAAAAGAAAGACAGTTCCATTCCCATTGACGGCTGATAGTTTTAAAGAATATGCCATTGATGATAATGGTGAATATATTCGCGATAATTCTACTGGTAAGCCGATTGAAGTAATAAGAGATCATCTTCCTGCGGGAGGCAGCAGACAAATGCGCCTGAGTGATCGCATGAATATTCAGAAGCAAGCTATCGCAAAATCAGATATGGATGCCATAAATGCGCAATATTTGAAAAAGGCCAGACAAGCAGTCTTCTCCGGAGGATTAGTTCCAACAAAAACGCAGTTTATGCAGGCAATACTGCAAGATATTGGTAAGGGGGGCGCTTTAACACCCAATACCAATAGTAAAAATAAGATGGAATTTGATTATGTGCCTGAGAAACTGGCGAAAGCTTCACCAGCGCAAAAAGTACCGCAGTCACCTAAGCCGCCTAAGTCAGTTAAAAAAGCCAAAGCAAATAGTGATTTGGCGCTTCCTGCTTTGATTGAGCGGAATGATTATCTGCCAGACGGATCTAAATTGACAGATAATAGTATTTTTTATGCTGGCTCAGGATATCTCACGGTTCACCATAATCTTGGGATGGGTGTTTATAAAACGATTAAGTCGCTTGAAGAATTTATCTCAAAGAATCCAGGTGAAACACCACCAAGACAGCAGGGGCTAGAGCCCATTCCACTTGATTTTACGGCTCAGCCAACAAAGCCTGCACGTGCTTTTTTAAAAGCAAAAGGTTTCACGCTCAAAAAGCTAGATGACCTTACGATTTTGCATAGCGTCTTTTTTAGAAATAATGATTACAGCATTGATCAGCTTAAAAAAGCCGATGAGGTCATGGAGCAGATGCGTGCTATGTCAAAAGAAGGCGGAGAATTTGATAAATTCCTGAAAGCTCTCCCAAAAAGTTATCGTGATCAGGTGAAAGAGCCTTTCGAGATGTATTCAAAGCGTATTTTGCGCAGCCTTCGTAAGATTGTTAGTGATTATGATAAATATACCAAGCCAAAAGCTGTAAAATATGTCAGACGCGTTTTATTAGATCATAAGAACAATAATGCTTTTGATAATGCACTAAAAGATCTTGCGCAGCTTTATGATACGAAAAATTATGAATATCTTACAAGCCATCAGCGCGTTATCGCTGAACCTGCCATAGAGCTTTTGAAGCATCTTAATACAGCTGTTAGCTATTCAGAAATGCCAAAATTCAGTCACACAGAGCTTATGAAACATACCTCTGAATTGCCTGAAGCTATTTCTAAAACTTTAAAAGCTATTGCTTATGTCAGTCAGGACCCGCGTCTTGATATACATCCTAATTTTAAAGACAAACTTTCAGATGTAATTTTTGCACTTGATCGTATTTTGACTGGACCATTGTCGAAAGATCTTAATATCTGGCATACCGCCAGAGAAAGAAGTGCTGAATTACCCAAAAGACACCCATCAACAGCAAAGGATATTAACGTGTTACATGGCCTTCCAAGAGACAGTATGGGTGGCGATCTTGCTGCAAGAGCGCCCAAAAAGCGCCGTCTCGACAAAGAAAATATTCCTCCTGCAAATACTGCTCAGCCCTCTCTGAAAAAGCCAGCAGAGCAAAGTAATGGAAATAAGTCCAAGAGCAAAGATAAAAGTGGTAAGCGGAAACTCGAAAGAGATGAAGGTCAGTATCTTAAATATGCCAAGACGATGCCACAGCCCTATGATTTGGTCAGACCTCTCGGGGCGGCAGAAGAGATAAGGCCGGCTCCTTTCGATGATCCTTTCTTAAGGGAAACGCAAAACCTTGCGGAATGGTCAGATTATGCCGGTAAAATGAAGGCTAAGCTGGATACGCTTAACCAGATTGGTAATACTATTCAGGAAATGGCTATGATGCCGACCGGACGTCCCGATCCTGAATTTGTGGCGCTTGGTCGTCGTCGTCGTAGGTTAACTGACTTACGTGATATCATTCAGGAAGTTCCACATTGTAACAAAATTGCACAGCAAATTGAGCGTGCAACTCTGAAAGCACAGCATGGTTATGTTAAAGGTGTTGGGAAAATTCTGACTGATCGCTTAAAGATACAATCTGAAGAGGCGATGCAGCGTGCAAGACTTGATCTTATGGCTTCTAAATCTGCAACAGGTCTGGCATCTAAGGCTTTAGAGACGTCTTTGAACCTTGCAAAGCATCATGAAAACCTTTTCAATACATTCATGCAGCTGCAAGCGCAGAGAGATCGCAATACATGGAGTCGCATTAAAGGTATCTTGCGTGACTTTAAATGGTAAGTTTCGGTAGATATATAATATGTTCTCTTTTATTTTAATCTTGGTTGGGTAATGTCAGTTTCAATTTCCACAAAGCCAGTAAAATCAGCGATTGCAAATTCTGATATTCTGCCATTAACGGATATACCCGGAAGGCCTCATATCTTAACAGGGAAGCAGGATTATAAAAAAGAATATGCTAAGCCAGATAAGTCCGGGCATGTAAAAGGTATTGCTCCGCTTAGGATGCTTGGATTTATTGAATATAACTCTGGCGTTAAATATTTTAATGAGAATGAGCGCAAGGCAATAGAGGTCACGCCAGATTTTAAAAATGGTCTTTTAGCGAAGAATAATAAATTGTTTAACACCGATGATAAAACAGAATTTATGTATACCATCTCTACAGATGGAAAATTATATATTCTTAGAAAATACTCAAACAGATATATGCGTCTCTATGGTAAGCCAAATAACAAACATAGCTCACCAGTATGTGGTCAGCCTGTTAAGATGGCTGGAATGATGAAAGTCAAACACGGAAAAATTACTTTCATTGATAATGATAGCGGTCATTATAAGCCAACTTTAGACCATCTTAGAAATTTCTTAAAAGACTACCGTAAAATGCTTTCGCCAGATTGTAAAATGCGAACATTATCCTGGCATAGCAAGCGACAAATTGACGGCATAAATAATATTGATAGCTTTATTAACAAAAAGACATCGCATCAGGGCCGCCTGATCTCATCTTAATCTTCAAAAGGCTGGAAAATATAATTTAAGGCAACTTGTCCGACTTCGTTCATTAAAGGCTCTTCGTCGATCGCAGGGTCAATGAAAAATGTGACAGGCATATCAACCTCTTGCCCGGGCTGTAACATTTGTTCTTCAAAACAAAAGCAGTGAATCTTATTAAAATATCCGCCCATTTTATTCGGGCTAACATTATAAACAGCCATGCCTTTTACGGGGACTTTAGATATATTTTTCGCGCGATAAAAAGCAAGTGCAGTTTCTCCGACACGAACTGTCATAGATTTCTGTACAGGCTCAAATCGCCAAGGTAAGTCAGGATGTGTTGTCGCCGTAAAAAGAACTTCCATACGACGTTCTAAAACTTTTTGCGGTGCAAAATTTGCAGTTTGCGTTGTTCCGTCAAAGCCAGTAACTTTACAAAATAAGGCATAAAGCGGCGGAAACATATAAGCCAACCCCAGCATAGCCGCGAAGAGGGCAAAGCAAAATAGGGCAACATTTAAATTTTTCTTCATAGTAGAAGCTGTCCAATGAGGTTAAAAAAGCCCTTTTTGGTGATTTTTGCCTAGGGCGTGTGGACATTCATAGAATGTAAAGCGTACGTGCTAAAATTTTTCAGTGCAAGGCAAATTTCGCGCGGAATATCGGGAATATTCCCAAGAAATTTAACGCAGCAATGGGAAATTTTAGCCGTATCCTGCGGACATGGCCAATTTTCACAATAAACTGCGACAAATTTTTTGATCGTAGCACCACTATGACCTGCAA
>JBCCNR010000179.1:0-4164 GCA_039025725.1 Pseudomonadota bacterium
ATATAATTGAATAAAATAAGGGAGAGATCGAATAAATTTTAAAAATCTCGTAAATCCTCTAGGGAAGTGTATTTCGAAGCCAGCTTGCAATAACCCTTTTGTAATTGCACCGGCAGCCTGCTGAGGCGCGATTAACATTGGCATTTTAAAATCATTTTTATCGGTCAATGCTGTCTTTACGAAACCGGGATTGATAAGCTTAATATCCAAATGTTCTGGGGCCTCTATTTTAAGGGTTTCAGCAATATTTATCATTGCAGCCTTGGTTGCACTATAGGGCTGACCTTTTGGAAGCCCCATATAACCTGCAACAGATGCACATAGCGCAAGCTGCCCCTTATCTTGTTTTTTTAAATATGGCAGCACAGCATCTATAACATGAAATGCCCCCATAAGGTTGACCTGCACCATTTTCTGGGTTTTCTCTAAATCTAGCTCATCGAGCGCCATAGGATCATAAAGCGCGGCCATAAATATAATACGATCAATTTTTTTATGCTGATCCCATATACTTTGTGCAGCTGTGGCAACCTGTGCAGCATCTGCAATATCAAGTGGAATTATTGAATGTCCTTCACCTATCTTTGCCGAAACTTCTTTTAGCTTATCCTCACGGCGCGCTGAAAGAATAATATAAGCCCCTGCCCTACTGAGATCCAGAGCAAGTGCTTCGCCAATACCGCTGCTGGCCCCAATGATCCAGATATTTTCATCTTTATAGTTTTTATTCTGCATTTTCTAACTTTGATGGTTTTTCAGTTTGCTTTTGCATGAATAAGGTGAGCTCAGCGACAGTAAAGCCAAATTTTTTCAGATAAGATCGATTGATCAAAACGCCATCATTCATCATCCACATCCAATCATCAAAATAAAGACGATAAGTTGTATCATCAACCGGCACATCCATACTATACGCCCAGCGCAGAGCACTGCCATTGGTTGCTCCCTCGGCTTCGCCTATAATATCAGATGCAGTACCGATATATTTTCCGTCCTTTTTTTGCGTGATTGTCCAAACGCGCCTTTGGGTTGACCCGTCATAATAAACAAAATCTTCCTCCAAAGTGCCAATATTACCTTTCCATGATCCCTGCATATCAACGTCAAATCGGCTGACGACATCTCCGCGCCAATCTTGTATAATCCCCCATGCCTTAACTGGACCGGTAAAGAAAGCTTTTAAATCCGCTTGTGGCTTTGTCCCCTTATAATGATCGAGGCCCGATGATCCACATCCGGATAAAAGAAAAAGCATTGTAAGCATAAGACTGAAAAGAGTTTTGGTCATAAATTGCCTCGTAATGTGACGGAAGAGAGAAGAAAATTTTTATAGAGCAGAAAAGCACTTAATGCTTTTAAAACACAAGGAATAAGAGCATATGTCACAGACAAACTGAAAAGCGCATCTGCCGAATTTTCATAGTCTGGGACAAAGCCAAAATATTCAATGGCAGGAAGCGCAAAGATAGATGCAAAAGCAAGTGCGCCCTTTGTAAAAAATGCAAGCAAAGCATAATGCGCAGCCATATGATCTGTTTGACCTTTATTATGCATATCTTCCCCAAGTAGCGCTGGCGGTATCATCAAATCTGCTCCCAAAGCGGCACCAGATAGGATACAAACGATTGCATAGAAAAGAATATCACCAGTACCAAGGAAAAAAGCACCGATAAAACTTATGATAGCGAGCAGCATGGAAGCACACCATATTTGATATTTGCCATATTTTAAAGCCAGACGCCTCCACAGAGACATGAAAACAGCGCCTGAAACAAAATAAAGCAGTAGAAAAAGTCCAAGATATGCTTCTGCATCTAAAAGGTCTCTGACATAAAAAATCACGAGAACAGCCGGAATGCTCGAAGCAAACATGCTGATTGCATAAACCCATAAGAATTTTTTTGATGCTTGCCTAAGGCCCGTCAAAAGATCTTTCAAGCTGTAAGATTGTTGAGACGTAACCACTATATTTTTTTTGTGCCATCTATAGAAACTCAATATGCCACCAGTTAAAAACACAGTTAATATTATCCACAGCCCCAAATATGCAGATTGCACATCTGTAAAAGCATTAAACACAGATGGAAGCGTAACAGCGATAATAAGTCCGATTAAGCCAAAGCTTTCGCGTATGGATGCAATGAAAGTCTGATGCGCTGGATCAGATGACCAAAGCGCCCCAGAGCTTCCAAGTAAAATCGAGAGTAAACTATAACAGCTCATGGCAAGAAACATCGTGCAGGCAAACCATATAAGCGGTTCAGATATTGGATTAAAAACACTCAGAAAAGCTACGGATAATATCAAGCCAGCGCTTATAACGATAGAGCGCGTTTGAGTACGATAACGATCCGCCAGATATCCAAATAAAGGGTCCTGAACAGCATCACAAAGCCTTAGAAATAATAAGATACCGGCCAAAGATGTCAGCGATATATTATAGTGAACCGCATAAAAATCTGGCGCGAGAATGTAAAGAGGAAATCCCGCAAAGGCAATGGGCAAAGCCAGAAAGCCATAGGCAATAAGAGACCTTGGTTGCAGAGATTTCTCCGGTTGAGATGTCATTGACTTCCCTTTAACAGTTCCTCACGCAAATCAGCTTCTGATGTTTTCGGAGAAAGCCAGATACCGGCAAAAGCACGGATAAAATCTTGTCCCGAGACCTCACCAATGGGCTTATTATTCTTATAAAATTTTGTTACGCCTTTTGCCGAGAGCGGATCAAATTCCGCAGTCAAACGCGTGCCATCAACGACATCCGGAAAAATATCCTTCAGATTTTTATACCAAACTGCAAGCTGCTTTTCATCCTGATAGCCTATACCACGCATTTCCTCTATTGAACGCTCTGCAATATCGGCACCTTTAATATCCGTCAGATACTCTATTGAAAGCTGGAACGGCACCTCGTAAGACCATTTTTTCTCTGCACTATACAAACCAATATGGTAAATATCCCAAAAAGCGATGGATAAAGTCCCATACCCAATTTTTTGCATGGTCTTTGGTACCGCATAACTCGGCGATATGAATAGAAAAACACTCAAAAAAATAATAAGAAATTTACGCAGCATGTTGCAACTCTATTTGCATGACATTTGTTCGCTCCACTTTAAAACTGGCAATGCAACATGCCAGATAAAAGCGCCAAATACGAATAAATTTTTGGTCAAACCCAAGGGCTCTCACTTCCTCAATTTTATCATCAAAACGCTCTAACCAAGCCTCTAATGTCTTTGCATAATCTTTCCCAAAAGCAAATTTATCCGAGACCTTAAGCTCAACCTTTTGTGAGGCCTCCTGAAAGCGCTCCCAAGATGGCAACATCCCTCCAGGGAAAATATATGTACGTATCATATCCCCACCTTTGCGATAGCGCTCAAAATAACTATCATCTATCGTAATAGTCTGAATGATTGCCTTGCCACGCTCATGCAATAGAGACTTTAACTTGGAAAAATATGTCGGCCAGAAACTTTCTCCGACAGCCTCAAACATCTCAATCGATACAATATTCTCATATTTCCCCTCTTGATGGCGATAATCCTCAAGACAAATATCAGCCTTCGACTGCAAACGATCCTTCGCATAGTCATATTGCTGCTGAGAAATCGTAATGCCCTTAATACCAAAATCCTTTTTTTCTAGTGCGCGATCAGCATATCCGCCCCAGCCACATCCAACTTCTAACAAACGTCCAGAAGAAGAAAGGCGTTCCGTGATGCGATCATATTTACGATATTGCGCGCGCGTCAAATCGTCATTGTCATTCTCATAAATAGCAGAAGAATATGTCATGGAAGGATCAAGCCAAAGGCGATAAAATTCATTGCCCAAATCATAATGCGCATGAATATTCTTCTGGCTGCCCTTCACAGTATTACGCGTGAAAATATAAGCAAAACGCGATGCTATGCGCCCAAGAAAACTGCCATAAATATAACGATCAAGTACCTTTTCATTCTGCAAGCCAAACAGGAACAAATTCGACAAATCAGAGCTTGTCCAAAGGCCATCGCGGTAACTCTCAGCAAAACCAATATCACCCTTCTGCACAAAAGCTTGTATAGCCTTCACATCCAGAATATGTAAATCCGCATGTGCTCCGGGATAGTCACCGCCGAAATCATACGTCCTTCCGTCAGGAAGCGTCAAAGAAAT
>JBCCNR010000180.1:0-4143 GCA_039025725.1 Pseudomonadota bacterium
CTATAGTGCTATCGCGCAAGCTATGCTATGAAAATGAAAAAAGAGGATTTATGCGCGATACAGCACCAATGCCAATCTATCTAAAAGATTATCAGAAACATGCGTTTGAAATCACTGATATTGCTTTAGAATTCGAACTTCATCCAACAGAAACGCAAGTCACGGCGGTTTCGAAAGTCTCTCGCAATCGTAAGGGTGAAGATTTTACTCTTGATGGGCATTCCATGATTTTAAAAGCTGTTTATGTAGATGATCAGCAGCTTTCAGAGAGTAATTACATATTAACAGATCAAGATTTAACACTTCCATCGGCGCGCCTGCCTGAAGGAGATTTTACGCTAAAAATCGTCACACAAATTGATCCATCAAACAATACTTCCCTCGAAGGCTTGTATCGCTCAGGGACGATGTATTGCACACAATGTGAATCTCAGGGGTTTCGTAAGATAACTTACTTTATTGATCGCCCGGATAATATGGCGCGCTATCGTGTCAAACTTATCGGTGAAGATGATAAAATGCCAGTTTTGCTCTCTAACGGACATAAAATCGAAGAGGGTCAGGATAAAAATGGCAGGCCTTATGCTGTCTGGGAGGATCCACATAAAAAGCCATCCTATTTATTTGCTTTGGTTGCAGGAGATCTGGCGGTTCATAAGGATAAATTCACAACACAATCCGGTCGGGACGTTGCTCTTGAAATCTACGTTGAGCATGGCAATGAAGATCGGTGTGATTATGCCATGGACAGTTTAAAGCGCTCCATGCGCTGGGATGAGGAAAAATATGGCCGTGAATATGATCTTGATATTTTTATGATTGTTGCGGTTTCTGACTTTAATTTCGGAGCAATGGAAAATAAGGGCCTGAATATTTTTAATGCAAAATATATTCTTGCCAAATCAGAAACAGCCACCGACACTGACTATGAGAATATTGAGGCCATTATTGCCCATGAATATTTTCACAACTGGACAGGAAATCGTATTACTTGTCGTGACTGGTTTCAATTATGCCTAAAAGAAGGTCTGACTGTTTTCCGAGATCAGTCTTTTACTGGTGATATGCGTTCCAGCATTACCAAGCGTATTGATGATGTTATTATGCTGCGTAATGCACAATTCCCTGAGGATGCAGGGCCGTTAGCCCATCCGGTGCGCCCAGAGAGCTATATTGAGATCAATAATTTTTACACTGCAACAGTCTATGAAAAAGGTGCAGAGCTTTGTCGTATGCTTGCTGTCATGCTTGGGCAAGAGGGCTTCCGTAAGGGAACGGATCTCTTTTTTGAGCGTTTTGATGGGATGGCTGTAACTGTTGAAGATTTTGTCCAATCTATGGCGGATGCGAGCGGTAAGGACCTTAGTCAGTTTTTGCTTTGGTATAAGCAGGCGGGAACACCGCATGTGACGGCGCATGGCGTATATCATGCAGATCAGGGGCGCTATCATTTGACATTGTCACAAAAAACGCATCCAACACAAGGACAGGATAGTAAGGTTGCGATGCATATTCCAGTTCTTGTGGCGCTTATAAGCCCTTCTGGTGAGCCAATCACGAGTGAATATGCAGGGAAATCTGCGCATGAACATATGATAGAGCTCAAAGAGGATAAAGCGGAATTTATCTTTGAGAATGTTTCAGAGGCTCCACTTGTTTCGCTTTTCAGAGATTTTAGTGCACCGATTATTTTGCATCAGGATATCTCGACAGAAGAATGCTTTTTACTCATGCAGCATGAAACCAATCCGTTTAATGCATATGAAATTGCGCAAAATATCGCTGAGGGTATCATTTTATCGCTTTATGACGAACAAACACGCAGTGATATAGAAAATGATGTGACTGCCTATTGTGCTGCGATTTATAAGATCCTTCAAAATGAGACATATGATCCGCTTTATAAAAGCTATATGATTGGTTTGCCTTCGCTGGGATATTTGATGCAGAAGGTGAAAAATGTGCAGCCACAAAAACTTTATGATGCACGCACGGCTTTGCGTGATGCGATTGCGGCTTATGACCCTGATGCTCTGATTGAAGCCTATCAGAAAACACGGAGTGATAAGGCTTTTGACCCTGCCCCATCCGAGGCCACTCGGCGCGCTTTAGGCAATAAGTTGCTGTCATATATTGTGCTCGCTGATGCGAAATTTAGCGCACGCGCAGAGGCTCATTATCGCGAGAGTGATAATATGACAGATATGATGGGCGCACTTTCGGCGCTGTCTGATCGTGGTGGAGAAATTTATAACAAGCTTATGCAGGAATTTTTCGTGACATATGAAAAAGATCAACTTGTGATAGATAAGTGGTTTGCATTACAAGCGCGCTCTCAGGCGTCTGATGTGTTGGATCAGGTCAAATCTTTGCTCAACCATAAGGATTTTACTTATAAAAATCCCAACCGTGTGCGTTCATTGATTGGTGTTTTTGCGCATGGCAATCTTGTGCATTTTCACAAGCCGGATGCATATGCTTTCATTGCAGAGCAAATATTGATTTTAGATAAGCTAAACCCGAAAACAGCGGCCCGTATGGCAACAGCTTTTGACCAGATTCATTTACTTGATCCGGCGCTTAGCCATGCTGCCAGAGGGGTTTTGGAGCACCTCTTAGAGAAAAAATCCGAGATTTCGAACGATCTCTATGAGATTATTTTTAAAACACTTGGCGGCAGCGCCAAAATTGCGGCCTGATATGATATATACTGCATTAGGGATTATGACCGGGACATCATGTGACGGTGCAGATTTCGCGATCATAAAAACAGATGGTGAGGATGTTATTCAGCATGATAAGTGCCTATCTGTGGATTTTCCTAAAAATTTGCGACAAAATCTCATTGCATTGGGACAAGAGGCCAAGCAAAAGGGCTTGGAAAATCTTGCCGAAAACCATCTTGCGACAGTCACTGAAGATTATACGGATTTTATTATATCATGCCTTAAAGCGCATTTTTCCACGCAAAACATTGATATTATTGGCTTTCATGGTCAAACCATTTTACATCATCCGGATAAGGGGCTGACGGTACAAATTGGTGATGCACAAAAGATCAGCAATGTGATGGACTGTCAGGTCATCTTTGATTTTAGGCAGGCTGATATGCAGGCTGGCGGACAGGGAGCCCCTTTTGCGCCCTTATACCATAAAGCCTTATTGCGCAGAGGCAATTGCCCTATGCCGGCTCAATTTGTCAATGTGGGTGGTGTCGCAAATGTGACTTACTATGACGCTTTACAAGATGTGCTTTTGGGGTGGGATACTGGCCCCGGAAATGGATTGAGTGACCTTTTGACACAGAAATTTTTTAACCAGCCCTATGATCAAAATGGAGAGCTCGCGGCAGAAGGGGTCATTCATCAAGATGTGATCACCAGAGCATTGCAGCATGATTTTTTGCAGAAACCACCACCAAAATCATTTGATCGTCATGATTTTGACATTATGCCCTTTACGCATCTTGATCCGCATGATGCAATAGCAACGGCTTTGGCTTTTAGCGTGGAAACCATCATCATGAGTGATAAATTTTGTGAGAAGCCTCCGGCGTTACGGCTTATATCTGGTGGTGGTGTAAAAAATAAGACATTTATGAATTTATTAGCTGCGCGCTCTGCTTGCCCTGTGATGGCGGCCGGAAAATATGAGATGCGCCCCGATGCCATAGAGGCAGAATGTTTCGCGTGGCTTGCCGTTAGATCTTTGGAGGGGTTGCCGCTTTCTGCACCATCTGTAACAGGGGCTAAATATAGCATTACGGGCGGAAAATGCTTCACGCCCGCAGCTTGATTAAAATGAGAGAAATATGGATTAGCCTTGTTCTCTATCAGCCGAAGCACGACGTTTTGCGAGTATTGCTGCTAATTCAGGGTCTGCGCCACCAAAAGGAGGCGGCTGCACTGGTGGATTTGTACCAGAGGCTTTAGAGACTCCTTCTCTATTTTGTGCACGTCCTGCAGCTTCAGCTGCTAATCGAGCTATATGGACCTGATCCAGTGGGTCCACTTGTTGAGGAAGTGGACGCTGGTTGTCTTGGCGGCAGTGGAGGTGGTTTCGGTTTATCTTGTTCACTGGTAGCTTTCTGTTCATCTGTAACGACGGGAGCATAGTTCCTTTCAGGCAGCGGTGGCGCTGTTC
>JBCCNR010000181.1:0-4115 GCA_039025725.1 Pseudomonadota bacterium
ATTTGCTTTTGTGATCAACCAAACAGGTCAAATTATGGCGATGCGTATTTTGCGTTCTTCAGGTCATAGGATTTTGGATAAGGCAACGCAGGATACAATGTGGAAAATCAATAAATTTCCTCCTATTCCGCCTGAAATGCAAAAGGACAAGATGCGCTTTATTATCGATATGCCTTTTATTCTTGAGTAAAAATTATATATAAAGACATGTTGATTTCAGAAAAATATTCTGAAATTTATTTCTAAGCGCATTATGTGCTTTCCTGCAAGAGATATCGTCTTCAAAAAGCGCAAAACAAGCCGACCCGCTGCCAGACATATCTGCTTTAACTGGGCCGTGTGATTGTAGAATTGTGATAATCGCTTCAATCTCTGGAGCCTCTTTTATGGCTGGTGTTTTTAGATGATTTACACCATATTGCAATGCATGATTAAGAATAGCATTTCTATCAAGGGTCTCAGAAAGAGCAGAGTTGTTTTTGTCTTGCAGGTTTTGAAATATCTTCTGCGTAGAAAGTGAAATTTCAGGCTTTGCAATCAGACAATAATATTTGCGCCCTATCATAGGAAGCGCTGTAAGTTTTTCGCCATAGCCTTTGGCCAGAACAGGTTTCTTCATCAGGCAAACAGGGACATCTGCGCCAATCTGTTCACCCATTTTTAAGAGCATATCTGTGGATAAATCTGGTGAAAACATCTTTCTGAGCGCCAGTAAAGTCGCTGCCGCATCAGATGAGCCTCCACCAAGGCCGGCCTGATCAGGAATATTCTTTGTAACGGTTATTGCAAGCGGTGGCAGAGATATCTCTAAGCTGGTCGTAAATATATGTTTTGCTTTTAAAATGAGATTATCTTCATTATTCGGGATATTTGCAAAAGCGCCGTCAATATGAAGCCCATCTTCTTCCGCAATATAAAACTGTAAAATATCTCCCCATTCCGGAAAGACACAAATTGTTTCTAAATGGTGGTATTTTGTTGCCTCATCATAGCCCGTAATATGCAGGCAGAGATTAATTTTTGCTGGCGCAACAACAGAAAGAGCCGAATAATAAATCATATTATTGCTGCATAAAACTGATAACCTGATTTTGTAAAGCCTCAGAGCCTGTTGCTATAATTTCTCCTTTAGAGAAATCGTCACCACCTGAAAAATTTGCAACAGATGCGCCTGCCCCCCTAAGAATTGGGATAAGTGGCATAAAATCATACGGAGACAATCCGACCTCACAGACAATATCGCTACACCCCATAGCGAGGCTCATATAACCATAGCAATCCGTCCCATAACGCGTGTGTAGACAGGCATCTTTAAGAGCATTAAATGCTTTATTCATATTATAATTTTCAAAAATATGCGGAGATGTCGTCAGAAAATGCGCTTTAGAAATATCATCCTCTAAGCGGACAGATAATTGTCTTTCCTGATTATTATGTCGCAAAAAAGCCGACTTTCCATCACCATAAAAAATCTCTCCCGTGCAGGGCTGCATCATAACACCGAAAAAAGGCTTTTTCAGGTAGCTCACACCAATCAAAATTCCCCATACGGGCAAACCCGTAATAAAAGCTCTGGTGCCATCAATCGGGTCAATAATCCACTCAAAATCCGAGCCTTGATCAAGCAAACCAAATTCCTCACCTAAAATATTATGCTCTGGGAAATCTTTGCTGATCTGAGCTCGGATGGCTTTTTCTGCCTCCTGATCTGCAATAGTGACAGGGTCCCACCGTCCATGAGACTGCTTGTCACTATGACCTAAGCTGTTCTTCCGAAAATAGTCCAATGTTATATGTGATGCAGCCTCCGCTGCTGCGAATATTGTCTTTTTTATCTCTTGCATAAAATCATCGGTCAGCATAGGTAATCTTTCTCATGCACACATTATGCATAACCTTATAAACAGAGTTATATTTTATGTCCAAAACCATTTGCATCACATGTGGCGAGCCTGCTGGCATCGGGCCTGAAATTATTGAAAAAGCTCTTGCGCAATATCAGGGCAATGCACGCTTCATTATTCTTGGAGATAAAACGCATTTTAATAATAGTTTTTTAAAAATAATAGACCATGAAGTGTCTTCTCTCGCGGATGCTGACTATGTTTCGGATAAAAAATTTATCTTTTGTCATATTCCTTTTTCTGGCACGGTTCAGCTCTCGCACCCTTCGGCAGATTATGCAAAAGATATTCTGAATATCATTGAAATCGCCACCATATATTGTTGTGATGATCCTAAACATCGTGCCATGGTTACAGCGCCTGTGCAAAAAGAGAATCTTGCACAATATGATCCAGAATTTCGTGGCCACACTGATTTTATCGCAGAGCATATTCACAAAATATATGGCACATATTTTCAACCTGTTATGATGTTATCCGCACCGGATTTAAAAGTTGTGCCGCTTTCTGTGCATATTCCCATTCAAAAGGTTCCAGAATATGTCACACAGCAAAATATTATCAAATCAGTGCAAATTATTGCAAATGACCTTAAGCAAAAATATAAGATGAATGACCCTCATATTGCGATCGCAGGTCTCAATCCACATGCCGGAGATGGTGGCATTATCGGAGATGAAGACCAAAACATCATAAAGCCAGCAATTGAAATCTTAAAAAAAGATTACCATGTGACCGGGCCTTATGCGGCTGATACCATGTTCCATCCGGAGGCGCGTAAGAGTTATGATCTTGCATTATGTATGTATCATGATCAGGCTCTTATACCGATTAAAACCATTGCATTTGATATTGGTATTAATGTTACACTTGGATTGCCCATAATTCGGACTTCTCCGGACCATGGAACAGCCTTAAATATTGCAGGGGAAAATCGTGCTAATCCATCCTCAATGCTAGCAGCGATCTATGAAGCTGAAAGGGTTTTAGCTTATCTTTAAAATTCCATAACACGAACTATCGATAAGGAAAGATCACATTTTACAATGATTAACAATTTAAAATCCGAGTCACATTGAGCATACATAGCGCCCGCGGCAATCTGTTCTATTATTAACCCGAACTATTGATAAAGAAAATTAAAATAACAGGCCCTCGTCAATTGCGAGTGTACATAGCACCCGTGGAAATCTGTTGTATTTATACGTAAAGAGATTGCTTCGCTTTGCTTGCAATGACGTGCTTGGCGATGCTTCTCTTCATTTTCTTATCCATAGTTCCGGTTATTATATATTTCTCACTCCCAAACTGTCATACAATGAGAAGAAATACACATGAATTTGAAAAATTATTTATATAGTGGTGGCCAGTGCTGGAATCGAACCAGCGACACAAGGATTTTCAGTCCTTTGCTCTACCAACTGAGCTAACTGGCCACGATGGAGTGTTTATCCATATATTTATTATGTGTTTAAGGGTTATAGTAATCATTTAACGGCTTGTCTATAAAAACTTCGCATAGGTGAAAATTTCATAGACACGCCAATCTAACAAGAGCTCCATACCCTATTTATGAGGCGAATATCTTCCTAAATATACCCTTCTTATTCCCATCCTGGCCTCCCTGCCCTGCATTAGAGATACGCTCAAGATTGCGTTCCATAGCCTCTAATCTGCTTGAGATTTTTTCTTTCTCAGATCTCAATTCAAAAACACGACTATCCTTTGCCGAGCTTTCCGAACGCGCAATATCTAAATCTCTTTCAAGCTGAGAAATACGGGCATTCATCCGCTCACGCTCGATCATCAGGTCAGAAATACGAACCTCATCCGCTTTGGTCCGTGCTGTCATAAGCTCGATTTTTTCTTTATAATCTATATTTAGCTGCTGAACACGCAAAAGCTCTTTTTCAATAACGCTGTCATGGTTGGCGCTATTTGGTTTCTTCTTTGACCCTGCCGGACGGCCACGTTTGCGAATCTGCATTCTATTTTCAGAATCTTCTGGCGGATAAACTGTAACAAGCTCCTCAGAATCAATGAATATTAGGCCATTCTCATTTTTAGTAGCACCCAACTTTCCATCCTGTATCGCCCGAAAAACCGTGCTTTTATTGCGCCCAACTGCATCAGCAGCTTCTTTTAAAGTCATCTTCATGGTTTAAACCTACTTATTTCTACTTTATATTTATAACTCTCTTTATTAACGAC
>JBCCNR010000182.1:0-4069 GCA_039025725.1 Pseudomonadota bacterium
ACCTTTATTGCGATAAGTGTCATAGCAAAATTTCCCCTTACCGGTAATCACCAAAAGATATCTTTTTTGAGCGCGATAATTTCTCTCAAAAAAATCATAAAGCGCGTCATAAGCCTGATCCTGCGAATAACCATGTAGATCAATTTTTGCCTGATATTGAAAAAGACCGCGCCGCATCTGCTTGGCGAGATTTTTCTCAGCATTTTTATTTTCATGTTGTGAGGTTTTCTTTGGTGACGATATGTAGCTATTTTGTACCGATTTTAAAATTGCGCGAGTCTCTGTTGCATGCGGCGCTTTGGCACGCTCTGGATGCAGCTCAGGAAAAACAGGTTTCTTCGCCCAGCTTGCAGGCTTGACTGACTGCGTATATTTTTTCCATAATTCTTCATCGTTCATTTTATTGATTTCTCTGCCCAAAAGCGATAAAGCCCAATTTATATTTTAATAAGGATCATATTATAATGACGCAAACTTCTTATCCGATCAAGACAGCTCTTATTTCTGTATCTGATAAAACGCAGCTTATTCCTTTTGTAACACATCTTAATAAGCATAATGTCACAATTTTATCCACAGGAGGAACCGCCAAAGCCATTAAAGATGCAGGCTTCGCAGTCACAGATGTATCAGATTATACCGGATTTCCTGAAATGATGGATGGACGTGTTAAAACATTGCACCCAAAAATACATGGTGGTATCCTTGCTGTTCGCGACAATGCGGATCATTTGGCGGCTCAAAATGCGCATGATATTCAGAATATAGATCTTGTGGTCGTCAATCTATACCCTTTTGAGGCAACTGTTCAATCCGGAGCAGATGCAGACACCATCATAGAAAATATTGATATTGGTGGGCCTGCCATGCTGCGCTCGGCTGCAAAAAATCATAAATATGTGACGGTTGTCACAGATAGCTCTGACTATGCGCTTATCATGCAAGATATGACAGAAAATAAAGGCGCAACAACTTTTGCAACACGCCGCAAGCTGGCAGCCAAAACTTATGCGCGGACGGCGCATTATGATAGCATTATCGCAAACTGGTTTATGCAAGATATAAATGAGACCGCACCAGATTATATCAGCTTCGCTGGCAAAAAAATACAAGAGCTTCGCTATGGTGAGAACCCTCATCAGAAAGCAGTATTTTATAAGAATAATGAGCAACGCTTCGGTATCGCCACCGCTAAGCAGCATCAGGGCAAAGAATTATCTTATAATAATATCAATGATACAGATGCAGCATTTGAATTGGTCAGTGAGCTTGATACAAATCGTGCAGCAGCAGTCATTGTGAAACACGCCAATCCCTGTGGTGCAGCATATGGCACAACACTTAAAGAGGCCTATAAGCTTGCTTTAAGATGCGATCCTGTCAGTGCATTTGGTGGAATTATAGCGCTCAATCAAGAGCTTGATGCAGAAACAGCCACTGAGATCGTTAAAATCTTCACTGAGGTTATCATTGCGCCTAGCGTCAGCGCCGATGCAAAAGCAATCATTGCGCAAAAGAAAAATCTACGACTCTTGGAGACAGGTGGCCTTGCAGCGAAAAATCAGACTGTTCAAATGGTAAAAACCATCGCCGGAGGGCTTCTTGTGCAGGATCGTGATATTGCACAGATAAAGTTTGAGGATTTAAAGAGTGTGACCAAAAGACAGCCAACCGAAAAAGAGATGCAGGATATGATTTTTGCATTTCATATTGCCAAACATGTGAAATCTAATGCAATTATTTACGCAAAAGATGAGGCAACAGTAGGCATTGGTGCAGGGCAAATGAGCCGCCTTGACAGCGCCCATGTTGCTGCAAAAAAGGCGCGTGATGCTGCTGAAAATGAAAATATATCTTCTCTGGCAGAGGGCTCTGTTGTGGCATCAGATGCGTTTTTTCCATTCGCAGATGGTATGCTTGCCGCGGCGGATGCAGGAGTTACAGCTGTCATTCAGCCTGGCGGCAGTATGCGCGATGATGAGGTTATCGCCGCAGCTGATGCACGCAATTTAGCAATGGTCTTTACAGGACAACGCCATTTCAGGCATTAGTTACACCGAAAGTTAAATAATTTTCAACCACAAGCGAAGCGCAGTGGTAGAGCGCCCGACTGGGCGCCGCGCATCGTTGCGCGCCCCCTCGGAGCGGTTGGCGTAAGCCAACTGGCGTGAGAGAAAAAATTAATTAGCCCCCTTTGACCTATTGACATAATTGATCATTTCATCATGATCATAATCTATATCCG
Organism: Pseudomonadota bacterium; assembly: GCA_039025725.1. Classification (GTDB taxonomy): domain Bacteria; phylum Pseudomonadota; class Alphaproteobacteria; order JBCCNR01; family JBCCNR01; genus JBCCNR01. The sequence goes on from JBCCNR010000182.1 coordinate 2,246, forward strand.
CTTCAAAGAGATCTTTCTCTATGCGCGCAATCATTTTGCTGATTTTATTCTCACGGACGATATTGGCAACATTGGCACGCATATAATGCTCTCTCTTCAGGCCCTTATATCCCATCTTGTCAGCCGCCCAGAGGCTGCATAATTTGACTTTCTCACTCATGGATTTGAAATCTTGCGAACTGTCTAAATCGAGATTTTTCTCAAAAAACTCTCTTCTTTGGGTGAAACCTTGCATATGATGCCTCAAAAATAACTTTAAAAATAATAACAAATTTATTATAAACCGATAAAAGTTAAAATATGTATAATCAGCATATTTAACTTGTTCTAAAGAGAGATTTATGCCCATAGCTGATATTCCAGTTGCTTTGACTTTTGATGATGTTTTACTGGTCCCCGCGGCGTCAGATGTTATGCCCGTCAATGTTTGTACAAAAACAAAATTAACCTCCTCCATTGAGCTCAATATTCCTATCTTGTCCTCCGCAATGGATACTGTAACAGAATGGGAAATGTGCGTTGCCATGGCTCAGGCTGGTGGTATTGGGGTGTTACACCGCAATTTGAGCGAAGAGACTCAAGCCGAGCATGTCAGACGCGTCAAAAAATATGAGGCCGGTATTGTTGTAAATCCCCTCACGATTGGTCCTGATGCGACCCTTGGACAAGCAAAAATCACCATGCAAGAACATGGGATTACGGGCATTCCCGTTACCGACCCTGAAAATAACAAATTGATCGGTATTTTAACCAATCGCGATGTGCGTTTTGCCTCAGATGACACTATTTTGGTGCAGGATCTCATGACTCAGGAAAATCTGGTCACTGTACAAGATAATATTGCCCCTGAAGAGGCGAAAAGGATTTTACACGCCAATCGCATTGAAAAATTACTGGTGACAAATGAAGAAGGCTGCCTTGTTGGACTTATAACTGTCAAAGATTTAGAAAAAGCTGGTAAACATCCCCATGCCTGTAAAGACAGTCAGGGGCGATTGCGTGTTGCCGCGGCAAGTTCGGTTGGCGAAGATGGCATAAGACGCGCCCTTATGATGCATGATGCTGGCGCAGATGTAATTGTTGTTGATACGGCGCATGGTCATTCTTCAACTGTGATAGAAACCGTACGCAACCTAAAAGAGCAACGCCCGGATATGCAAATCATTGCTGGAAATGTCGCAACAGGTGATGCAGCGATTGCGCTGGCGGATGCAGGTGCTGATGCAATTAAAGTCGGGATTGGGCCGGGTTCGATCTGCACAACGCGCATTGTTGCCGGCGTTGGTGTTCCACAATTTACAGCCATTATAAATGTTGTAAGCGCCCTGAAAGAGCGTGATATTCCTGTCATTGCCGATGGAGGCATTAAATCTTCGGGTGATTTTGCCAAAGCCATGGCTGCGGGAGCCTCATCGGCCATGTTGGGCTCTTTGCTTGCTGGTACGGATGAGACACCGGGCGAAATCTTCACTGTCGAAGGCCGTACATATAAGACGTATCGCGGAATGGGGTCGGTTGGGGCTATGGCGAGAGGCTCCGCGGATCGTTATTTTCAAAAAGAGGTGCATGATAGCCTTAAGCTGGTCCCAGAAGGCATTGAGGGCAGGATTGCCTATAAAGGCCCCGTAGCCCTTGTTTTGCACCAACTTGTCGGAGGGTTACGTGCCTCTATGGGATATACAGGATGCGCTGAAATTGCAGAGATGGCAGAAAAAGCGCAATTTGTGCAGATTACTGGCGCAGGCCTGAAAGAAAGTCACGTTCATAATGTGACAATTACCCGTGAAAGTCCAAATTATCAAGCATCTTAAAAATATTAATAAA
>JBCCNR010000183.1:0-4050 GCA_039025725.1 Pseudomonadota bacterium
CCAACATCCAAAAGAGAATATGGCTTGTGATATTGATTTTCTTCATAAATCTAACACTCCGTCAGAATTGAACTTACCATTATATATTTATCCTATTGCTGCCGGTTTTCCGTCCCCTGCTGAAGATTATATTGATCATCCACTTGATTTACATGAGTATTTTATAAAGCATCCAGCCTCTACATTTTATGCAAGGGCTATTGGGGACAGTATGAATAAAGCTGGTATCTTTGAAAATAGTATTATGGCTATTGATAAATCGCTTGAGGCACGTGATGGTGATATTGTCGTTGCTGCGGTGAATAATGAGTTTACAGTAAAACGTTTTGTTGCCAGATCTGGAAAAATAAAGCTCTGTCCCGAAAGTAGCAATCCGAACCATAAGCCTATTCATTTTATCAAGGGCTCTACGGATGTCACAATATGGGGGGTCGTTGTTGGTATCTTTAGCAAAACCCGATAAACAGATTGCTCTGGTTGATTGTAATAATTTCTATGTCTCTTGCGAGCGCGTTTTTCAGCCTGCATGGGAACATCGCCCTGTTGGTGTTTTATCCAACAATGATGGTTGTATTGTTGCGCGTTCGAATGAATTAAAACAAGCAGGCATCCCTATGGCTGCACCATATTTCAAATATAGACAGCGCTTACAAGCAATGAAGGCTGTTATTACATCCAGTAATTACACACTTTACGGAGATATGTCTGATCGGGTCATGCGGATTTTATCCTCTTTCACACCTAGCATCGAAATATATAGCATTGATGAAGCATGGCTTGACCTTACAGGGTTTCAGGACATCCATATCTATGCGCGTAAAATTGCCTGTGAAACATATCAAGCAACCGGAATTCCTGTCTCTATCGGGGTTGCACCCACAAAGACACTGGCTAAAATTATGAATCATCAGGTAAAAAAATACCCATGTGCGACGAAGTCTTTAATTTTTCCAAAAGCGTCTTATGATATTGATGCATTATTATCTGATGTCGATGTGGGGGATATCTGGGGGATAGGCAAAAGATGGGCATCCTCTTTAAAATCAAAGGGTATTTATACAGCCAAAGATTTACGCGATGCTCCTTCTGTTATGATCCGCAAGGCCTTTAATGTCATTATGCTGCGAACACAAGCGGAATTACGAGGTATTCAATGTTTTCACAGCGAAGACCCAGCGCCCAAAAAGCAGATTATTTCATCGCGGTCATTCGGCAGAAAGGTCACAGATAAAAAGTATCTGAAAGAAGCGCTTGCGATGCATGTTGCGAAAGCAGCGCAAAAATTGAGAGAGCAAGAGACGGTTTGTGGCGCCATGGTCATTAAAATACGCTCTAGCCCTTTTTCAAAAACACAGAAATTTTATGCAAGACATGAATTCCTTGAATTTTCCTCTCTTACATCTGACACATTGCTGATGACACAAAAGGGATTTGAGGTTTTAGAACAGATTTACAAACCAGATATTCTTTATGCCAAAGTAGGCGTTGTTCTATGTGATATTCGTGACAAAAATACCTATCAGGGAGATTTCTTTACTCAAGACGATATAAAAAATCGTCATTCTCTCATGCAAGTGATTGATAAGATAAATCATCGTTTTGGTAAAGGGACGCTCATTCATGGCGCTGAAGGGCTGACAAAACCATGGAGCATGAAAAACCAACATCGCACCGCCGCTTATACAACAGATTGGCATGATATTATCCAAGTGTCTTAGAAGCTGCCTAACAGGGATAAGGCAAGGCTCTCGCTAGACAGTCCCTATGGTTAGGCCTTGTTAAATTTATGAGCTCCGCAAAATGCAGAGCTATTGCAAAAGAGTGAACAGCTATGATCTATTTGATTTTGCTTTCTAAATCCTCAACGATATTATTCTTCTGAGGTGCAGTCCTTGTACTGCCAGCATGGTTGCTTGGACGCTCCACATAGCTTCTGAGATCATTTAATTCAATGAACATATCCGCCTGACGCCTAAGCTCATCAGCAATCATCGGAGGCTGCGTCACGATCGTGGATATAACAGACACACGACATCCCTTACGTTGCAAACCTTCAACAAGACAGCGATAATCACCATCACCAGAAAAAATCATAATATGATCAACATAGTCAGCCGCTAACATAGCATCAACCGCAAGATCAATATCCATGCTGCCCTTATATTTTTTGCGCCCAGCAGAATCCACATATTCGCGAATAGGTTTTGTGACCAAATTATAGCCATTATAATCAAGCCAATCGACCAAAGGACGCACCGGCGAATATTCAGCATCATCCATAATAGCGGTATAATAATAAATGCGCACAAGACGCCCAAAACGCGCAAATTGCTGCTTCAAACGGCGATAATCAATATCCAGATTTAGAGATTTTGCAGCACCATATAGATTGGCACCATCAATGAAAATAGAGACTTTTTCTTCCTCATATAAACAATCTTCCAGTAAAAATTTTTCTTTTGACATATCCGTTATCTTTCTTGTTACAGGCTCAAAATTTTTTTAAAAATAATGTACTTTTATAACCTATGCGTTAATCAAACAGCTTGCAAGTCCGTTTATAGATTTTAAATAGAAAAAATTTGCTTAAAGCAGCGGACGTTCTTGAAATCCTGCTTCTTGCTCAAGGCTATGCGCAGCACGCAGCAATGTTTCTTCATCAAAAGCTCGGCCAATAAGTTGCACAGATAATGGCAGACCTTCTGTGTTCAGCATCATTGGCAGGCTTAACGCCGGAAGCCCGGCGAGGTTCACTGGCACAGTGTAAATGTCATTCAGATAAGCTTGGGTTGGATCATCCTGCGCTTGGCCAATCTCAAATGCCGCAGATGGCGTTGCCGGCGTCAGGATAACATCCACATTTTGAAAAGCGTTTTCAAAATCTGTTCTGATCAATGTACGCACTTTTTGGGCGCGCCTGTAATACGCGTCATAATACCCAGCGGATAAAACATATGTCCCAACCATGATACGCCGTTTGACTTCTTCGCCGAAGCCCTCTCCTCTTGTGTTCATATACATATCATATATATTTTCGCCCTTGACACGCAGGCCATATTTCACACCATCATAACGCGCAAGATTTGATGATGCCTCCGCTGGTGCAATAATATAATATGTCGGCAAAGCATATTTGGTATGCGGCAGGGAGATATCAACAATTTCGGCACCAAGCTTTTGATAATGCTCTTTTGCCTTTGTCCAGGCTGTTACGATATCTTTGGACAAATCATCGGAGAAATATTCTTTTGGAATACCAATTTTAAGACCCTTCACACCATCTTTTAAAGATGTCGTAAAATCAGGAACTTTCCTGTTGGCCGAGGTGGAATCCAAAGCATCATGGCCAGCCATAGCGCCAAGCATGATTGCAGCATCTTCGACGGTTTTGGTCATAGGGCCAGCCTGATCAAGCGAGCTTGCAAAAGCCACAATCCCCAATCTTGAGCATCTGCCATATGTTGGTTTTAGCCCAACAATACCCGTAAAAGCAGCAGGCTGGCGAATAGACCCTCCCGTATCTGTTCCAGTCGCAGCCATACAAAGCGAGGCAGCAACAGCCGCAGACGATCCCCCAGAAGACCCACCGGCAACAAGTTTCTTATCCGGAGATATCTTACTACGCCATGGATTGACAACTGGCCCGTAATAAGATGTCTCATTGGCCGACCCCATCGCAAATTCATCAAGATTAAGTTTACCCAGCATAATCGCGCCATGGCTAAAGAGGTTTTTTGTAACAGTTGACTCATATTCAGGAACAAAACCATCAAGAATATGTGACCCTGCCGTGGTAGGAATATGTTTTGTACAGAAGAGATCTTTAATCCCGACTGGAATACCCGTCATAGATTTTATATTATTTTGCGCAATGGCTTTATCTGCCGCATCTGCCTGCGCGAGGGCGTGCTCCTCTGTTTCCGTTATATAGCAATTTAAATCACGCTGCGCTTTCATACGGGCTAGAAATGTAGATGTGAGTTCTTTTGCAGAAATATCTTTTTTATCAAGCTTTTTGCGTGCTTCAGCGATTGTGAGCTCAGTGAGTTC
>JBCCNR010000184.1:0-4040 GCA_039025725.1 Pseudomonadota bacterium
CATAGAATGATCCGATAAAGCCGATAATTCTATGGTCACCCGGAATGATATTATGCTTTGCTGCAATATCAGCTGAGATTTCTTTTTGGAAGGTAAAATTATTCACATCCACCACATTCGGAATAAGAGTAATTTTTTCTTCGGGTATTTTACGTCCTATCAGCTCTTTTTTAAGCCCTTCACATATTGTATAAACATGATCAACCTGACGACAAAGATGTGTTTCTAACTTACGACATAGATTATATTTAAAACTATCTTCTTTCATACGCCCCAGATTAACCGAGGCATCCTCCCAGAAGGCTCTTATTTCATATACAATTTTGATTTTATAGCGCTCACAGATCCAGCGCGCCCATAAAGCCGCATAGCCACATAAAAATGGCGAATGCGCATGTATGACATCATATTTATATCTTTCGATTAATTCCAAAATATGCTTAGATGAACTTCTGATGTCATTGATCTCACGCAAAAATGGCATTGTGACTGAATGTGGCTTTGAACGAAAAAAATATTTCGTGCCAATCATGTCATCACCACGATAAGTTTGGTCACTGCTTGTAAAATGACGCACAGAAGATAAGACATCACATTTATGGCCTTGTTTTTCCAAAGCCTCACGTAATGTGCGCGATCTTGTGACATACCCGCTTTGCAGCGGCTCCGTGTGATCATATATGTGCAATATTCTCATATTTATATCCTATGACACAATTTAGAAATTACAACCCAAAGTATAATTTTATAGAATTATAACTTATAATCAAAGCCTTACAAGCTTTTTTGAAATATTATTTTTTAACAAGCAGCAAAAAGACCACAAAATATACAAAAAAAATGATGTTTTTAGCTGCCTCTAAATATTCTTTCTGTAAAAATAATCCACGCCATATGGAGATAAAGCCAAATCTTTGCGCGCAATAATATGGTGATTTAATCTTGCCTCAAGTGGTATGTAATAATGCCCTTCCATAACATTTTTATCTATCTCTGATATTGCTGCTTGCAGTTCCTTTTTTGTTCTTGCTTTATCGAGAGCCTCTAACGCAGCCTCAATATCCGAATCGCAAATACCAGCATAATTCCGCGTTCCCTCTGTGGTGCGGCCTGTGCAGCCCCAAAAATTGCGCTGCTCAATGCCGGGAGAGCCTGACACATATCGATGATCAATAATCATATCATAATCATAATGTTTCAGTCTCTTTTGATAAAGCGAATCATCAACCGTATGTATCGCCGTTTCTATTCCGATATCTTTTAACATCCATTGGAGGAAAAGTGCGTATTTTTCTTCCTTCGGTTTACTGAGCAAAATATTTAATTTGATTTTCTGGTGGTTTGCATCATGTAACACACCATTTTCAAAATGATAGCCAGCCTCTTTGAGCGCCAGAAATGCTTTTTCAAGTTTCATGCGATGTGTTGTTAAATCTTCATCTGATTTTTTCTGATAATCACTTTGATCTGAGCGCATGAAAATACTTTTGATTTGCTGCTCTGTATTATAAAGATAATAACGATTGAGCATATCGAAAGAAAAAATGTCACTTATAACACGACGTAGAGCAATATCATTCCATGGGCTGCGCCTTGTGTTAAAAACAAAACCATATAGGCCGGAGGGATATCCTGTCGGAACTTCATAGCGCTTATAGGCACCACCCTTATCGTCCAGAAAATCATAAGAACGATTTAAACGCGTTAAGTCTCTTTCATAGAAAAAGTCAATTTGTCCGGCACGCAAGCTCTCAAAGGCGGCCTGTTCATTGCGAAAAAATTCAATTTTAACATGATCAAAGTGAAATCTTAAGCAAGACAGAGGATGATCTTTTCCGTAATAATTTGGATTGCGCGTCAAATGAATGGTCTTCCCCGGCACAAGATCATGAATCTGAAAAGCGCGCGCAGCCATCACGGGCTCCATTGATTGCCTTAGAAACGCATCTTCATTTTGCGCTTTAGAGAAAACAGGCATAAGGCCGAGAATGAGAGGCAATTCGCGATTGCCATTATGAATATGGAATTTAATCTTTCGCGGCGAGATAATCTCTGCGCTAACATCTTTATAGGCAACTTGATAATTATAGCGTCCTTTATTTTTCAAAAGATTGAAGGTAAATAATATATCTTCTGATGTGATCTGTGTTCCATCATCAAAGGCAGCATCTTCCGTCACTTCAAACACAACATAAGTGCGGTCTTTTGGGACCTCCGCAACTTTTACAATAAGTGGATAAAGCGTAAAAGGCTCCGCCGGGGAGCGAAACATCATACTGTCATAAAGATATGATTTGATGATAAAAGGCGCAGTTCCTGTTGAAATAAAAGGGTTTACTCCGTCAAAAGTGACATTATATGAAAAACTTATCTCAGAATTTTCCTGTGGCTTTTTATGATGCAAAAGCTGAAGCGTTTTTTCTATATCGGGCTTGCCATACATAGATATTGCGCCACTGGCAAAATCTTGGAGGTCTACCTGACATTTATCTGATGCATATGCTGGAGATAAAAAAACAAATGCAAGGCAAGTTACGATGCAAAGTGCTTTGAATAAATATTGAGTGTAAAAAGATAAAAAGAAAGGATGCAATTTGTTTTTTTTCGTTTAAGAATAAGTTTGGAAAAGAGTAAAATAAAAATTGGAGAAAATCAATGCAGCGTTTTTTTATAACAATTTTGGCTTTTATGTCGTTATTGATCGTCGCCAAAAGTGCCTTCGCAGAAGATGCACCTAAATATTCTAATATGCCGGCTGGGATTTACAAATTAGACCCTGCGCATGCCAGTTTGGTCTGGAAGGTTTCACATATGGGGCTTTCGGATTATACAGCGCGTTTTACAAATTTTGATGCGGAGATTGACTTTGACCCCTCTGCACCTGAAAAGAGCATGGTGACTGCAACGATCAATCCAATGTCAGTCAAAACAGATTATCCATTTAGTGACAAAAAAGATTTTGATAAAAAATTATCAACAGGTGCAGAGTGGTTCAATGCGGGAGAGTTTCCAAAAATTACTTTTAAATCCACAAAAATTATGCTCGATGATGCACAAAGTGGGAAGATGACAGGAGACCTCACTTTTCTAGGCGTCACAAAGCCTGTAACTTTGGATGTGACATTTAACGGTGCATTTGAGAAGCAACCTTTCACCGGCAAGCCGACAGTTGGTTTTTCTGCAAAAGGATTAATGAAGCGCTCTGAGTGGGGTTTTGCGACTTATGTGCCAAATATTGGTGATGAGGTGGCCCTGCATCTTGAGGTCGAATTTGCTCAAGATAATTAGATTTTAATCCCTAATATGACCACATTACATCGTGAAACAGACCGTTATGCAAGCCTTCTGATTATAATCCATTGGATTATGGCTGGCGGGATTTTTTTCATGTTTGGAAGTGGTGTGGTCATGACTTACGCAGAGCTCACGCAGGATTTCCAATTCAGATTATATCAATGGCATAAAGCCAGTGGGATACTGATTATGCTGGCGCTGGGCCTGCGGATAGTGACACGCTTATCGACATTTACCCCTCCCCTGCCCGTGCATTTTCCGAAAATCGAAGTGATTGCGGCGAAGCTTGGGCATGTTGCCCTTTATGGGGGTATGGTGCTTATGGTTGCATCGGGTTGGATTATGGTTTCCAGCAGTTCTTATGGGCTTCCGACTTTGATATTTGGATGGTTTAGCTGGCCGCATATTCCGGGCCTTGCGGGGAATCTTTTTGCTGAAAGAACCGCCTATTTGTTTCATTTCTGGAGTGCGATTGCTTTAGGGCTTTTCCTTCTCGGGCATATTGCCGCTGTTATTAAGCATCGCCTTATCGATAAAGAAAATCTTTTAACGCGTCTTTGGTGGCGAGATTTTTCTTTTAAATATACATTATTAGCTTTTGTCGGCCTAAGCGCGGTGGTCATTCTTTTCACCACTATGATGGGCGAGACTGACCTTAAATTAGATCAAGCAAAATTATCGCAAATGCAGTCAGAGCAAATACATAAAGCCTCAGCGAAAGATCATTCATATGTGCTCAATATGGA
>JBCCNR010000185.1:0-4029 GCA_039025725.1 Pseudomonadota bacterium
ATGGGCACATTCCGTCTATATGATAATGATGATGACTTCCGTCAGGGGAATCTTTATGAAGCCAATTTATGGACTCAGGCAAGATTGAATGATGCATTTTCAGCCTCATTTTTGTTGCGTGGTTTCAGACAAGACCGAGTGAGCGGTGCTGATCCGGCTGTCAATTCAGCTATGTCATTTGTCTTTGACCCTGTCGCGCAAGAGAGAGAAGGTATTGATATTGGAACGGGTATAAATTTCACTGTTCCATCGGGGCCTCTTAAAGGCCAGCGCCTTGCGGTTGAGGCCACAACGCCTATCTATGAGCGTATTAATGGCTATGGCCTTGAGCGTGATTATCGCCTGACGGCGGGTTGGCAATATGCTTTCTAAAGTCAATATTTGACTTTAGAGTTATTATATTAAAAAGAGATTTTGAGCTTTCGAAATCTCTTTTATCATTTTCGGGAGAGTATCATTTGCGTTCTTTGCATAATTTTTTAGAAAAAAAACTTAACAGTGATCTGGTCTCTCCGACAATAAATTATGATCTGTCTCTTTTAAAAAAAATTCAACATTTTACCGAGTTTATTTTTGTTCTTCTCATTTTATATCCTCTTAAAATTTTCGGTTACAAAAATAATATTAGAATATATCGCGCAATTTTTGGTTTTTTAGCGCGCCTTGATCCATTCCGCAAGCGCGCTACGGCAAATCTTAAAATGGTTTATCCAACATTAAATGCAGATAAATTAAACAAGATTGCTATAGAATGTTGGCAGAACCTTGGAAATGTTGCGGTTGATTTTTCATATTGTCGTGCGCTCTATCACAGGACAGATTTTTATAAAATTGAAGGTCAGGATATTCTCAAACGACTTCAAGAGCAAAATCAGAATGCCATTTTCTTTTCTGGACATATCGCGACATGGGAAATTTTTCGCATCGCTGCGCACCATTCAGGGACTGATTGTGCGATGATTTATCGTGCTTTTAACAATCCTCTTTTTGATATGCTTGCACGTTATAATATGGATTATGGCTTTGCGCCTGTTTTTCAAAAAGGAAGCAAAGGCGTTAAAAATATGATGCGTTATCTGAAAAATAACGGGAATATCTTAATATTGACTGATCAATATTTTTCTAAAGGGCTTGATATTCCCTTCTTTGGCAGAAATGCGAAAACAGCGCCTTCGGCTGCAGAAATTTCATTGAAATATAACCTTCCCTTAGTGCCGGTTTTTGTCCGTAGAGATGGTTTAGGGAAATTCATTATCTCAATACACAACCCCTTAGAAATAAATAAGGCCAACACCACCAAAGATCAGCAAGTGACATTATTATTAGAGAAAATGAATAAAACTTTGGAAAAACATATACAATCCTATCCAGAGCAATGGTTTTGGTTGCATCGCCGCTGGAAAGGGGCTTTTTAAACTTTTCCGAGATTTTGCTGCGCTTCTTCGGAGGCTCTAAAAGACCCATCAGGATTATAGAGACCTGTAAAAGTGCTTATTTCCGACGCACGGCGTAGCTCTCTGATCAATGTCGAAACGCCATCAATAGCACCAGCAAGATAGGCTGCATTTCTTTGGGAGGCTTTATGCACGGCCTCTATATGCCCTGTAAGATCATCGGGAATGCCGCGTGGATTTAAGGTAAACTCAAAAAGCTGGTCTTGAAAGACCTCTTGCTGAGCAGCTTTTCTGATATTAATCTGATTTAACTTATCATATTCATTGGCTTTGGCAGCACTATATTCTTCATCTAATATTGCAATCAAATTAAGGCATAATGTTTCAAACTGATTTTTTTGTTCTTCATGTGTCTGCATGGTTATTATTTCTCCTATTTTATATTCTGAGAGTGCGCGTTATTATTGGGTAATAATGATTTTTTTATGTGTTCGGCCAATCCAAACCCACCTTGCTCGACGATGCTGTCCGCGAGGGCTCGTGTCATAAAACTATCAAATGTATCTGTAACAAGCGTTCCCTGAAGCTCGGAATCCTTAGGCATTCCTATTTTTGCATGTTTCAGGGATTCCGCGATAAAGACGGCTTCGAATTCTTTAGATTTTTTATCAATCTGCTCTTCTTTCCAGGCATTTTTATCCTGAAGCTTTTGTGGCAGATCTACGGGCTTAATATGATTGATATCATTTACAGTCACATCCATATATGGTTCCCATATCGAAAATTGCTAAGATTATTCAAATCTAAGTCACAATTATGGGCTGTAAATGTAAATCAAATGTTAACATAAGTAACAAATTGATTAAACTTATCCAAAATGCAGAAATCTCTCTTTGTGAGCGACCAAATTAAACCATCGACATGGTCTATTAAAAGCAACTGAGCGAACCATAGTCACTCCCCAAACATCCAGTGACTGCTTGGTAGGCTGAGTAGGCACTGCTATATCTATTATGACGTATATTACCGTAAGCACGAACACGAGACTCTTGCCTTAATCTAGCTCTTAGATCTTCTATTGATTTGTCCACAAACGAGATAGCTTTATCCATATCTTTTGTATAAAGCATATCTTTCATGCCATTTTCAAGGCTAGTATCTTCTGCGAACCTACCTCCTAAAACTTTACCATCCATCACCATAGAAACCGCACCGGCTGTTGCCATGGCACCATATCCCTCAAGGGCAACAACATATAAAAATCCATTTTCGTCTTTATTTTTGCCTTTATTAATTTCAGGATGATGATTATCCGAGATAGGATATTCACAGATATCTTCTCTCAGAACGTCACCTTGACTAAACTCATGCCCAAAAATTTCCTGAAGCTGTAAGAACATAAGCTCTTTTTGCTTATCAAATAATTCTTTAAGTTTAGGGTCATCTTTATTTTTAGTAATAAATGGCATCGGATCATAGCCGATCTTAAGCGCTTTTTTTCCATTCATTTCCTTCATTTCTTCAATGAACATGTAAACACCAAGACGGTTTAAAGGCGTACCAGCTTTGCCAGATAAGTTATGATCTGTATCCAGCATGTAAAGTGCGCCGATCTTATCGCCAATTTTTTCTATATCTTCATCGCTAAGTTTGACATATAGAGTTTTCTGAGGAACAGTAAATATATTATTATCTTTGAAAAGCTCCGGAATATGTATCTGTTTTTCATGTACTTGTTTGAGGTCTTTTTTATCTAAGTGATTATTGTGTAAATCATGTAGCTTTTGCATAAGATCTTGCGCATCTCGGCCTGGGGCTAAAATAGGTTGGTTCGTTTTATAAGTTATTTCATCTCTAGTTTTACTATTTTTAACTTTGAAGAAGTGGTATCCATCTTTGGCCTTAACATAATCGACAATGTCAGTGTCATAGTGTAAATGGTTACACTCTTTATCCATTTCATGCTTGAAGCGCGCTTCTAAAGCCGTAATGTTCAGGCGCGATGCGGTGGCACTTACATCTAAAACTGTATATCCTTCGGGGACATCTATACCAAATTGTTCCCTTGCCCCTTCTGCGGTATATTCTTTATATTGCTCTTCATCTGCTCCATTCTTTCTGGCAAAACTATCTAAATCACTTTTCAATGTTTTAAGAACCTCAGTGCTTTTGACACACATCAGGTAAGGCTTGTCCGGATGATATAAAATATCTTCAAAACCATCTGGCTTAGTTTTATCAAGTTCTTTGCAAATACCTCGTGTTTTTTTTATCACCTCCATGAGCCATTCTGGTTGGCAAACTTCACGCGCCCCCCTTAAACTTCCTTGAGACGGGGTTTCAGCGCGATAATCACCCTCTGAGCCTTTTTCTATAAGAGCAATAGAGAGTTTCTTAAACAAAGCCAAAGCAGCTGACATCCCACCAAGCCCGGCGCCAACAATGAAAGCACCAACATCAGTTGCGTTTTTAATATCATTTTCTGTGATAATATTCAGTTTTTGTTCTTCTATTATACTTCCTGCCATAAAAAACCTATATTTGTTTGAATATAGATAATTTTATCACATTTTTTAAAAAAATTTGATAAAAATTTAAAATATATATAATTTACGTTAAAAAACGCACAAAAAAC
>JBCCNR010000186.1:0-4018 GCA_039025725.1 Pseudomonadota bacterium
AAAATTCACACGAGTTGAAAATAATATAACAGCGGATGCCTGATGAAAATGATTTTCTTCTCAAGAATAAATTGATCGATATAATCATTTAAAATATGAAATATAAAATATTAAGACATTTGGTCACTATGTGGGATGTTTAAGCAATAAGGATAAAAATATGAGTGCGGAATATAGTATTGAAGATATTAAAAAAAGACTAGATGGGGCACATGCTTCGCTATTGAATGATTTTGGTGGATTACGTACAGGACGTGCTTCTGTAAGTCTTCTTGATCCAGTGCAGGTTGATTCATATGGTTCAATGGTACCTTTGAAGTCGGTTGGGTCGATCTCTGCGCCTGAGGCGCGATTGCTTACTGTTCAGCTATGGGATAAAGGCATGGTGACAACTGTTTGCAAGGCGATTATCAATGCTGGTTTGGGCCTAAATCCGCAGCCTGATGGTTTGCTGATAAGGCTGCCTATACCGGAATTAAATGAAGAACGCAGAAAAGAGATCTCTAAAGTTGCTGCCAAATATGCAGAAGCTGCGCGTGTTGCTGTGCGAAATGTGCGCCGTGATGCTTTGGATACTTTGAAGCGTCAGCAAAAAGCCTCTGAAATTTCTGAAGATGAGCTCCGCCGGGAGACTGACAATGTTCAAAAAGAGGTTGATAAAATGATTGCTCAGATTGATACGACCTTAAAAGATAAAGAAAAAGATATCATGACAGTATGAGTGTGTGATAATCACTGAATCATGTCAGAAGCAGAGACCTTACCGCAGCATGTTGCGATTATCATGGATGGCAATGGAAGATGGGCTGAAAAGCGTTATTTGCCGCGTGTATTTGGTCATCGTTCTGGTGTTGATGCTTTGCGCAAGGCTGTGCAACATTCTGGCAAGAGAGGCATAGATTTTTTGACTCTTTTTGCTTTTTCTTCTGAAAACTGGAACCGACCTGAAGAAGAGGTCGGTTTTTTAATGAATCTCTTACGCATTTATATTGAGAAAGAGACTGATTTTCTGAATAAAAACAATGTGCGCGTTCGTTTTATTGGCAAGAGAGAGGGGTTGCCATCTGACATACAGAATCTTATGGATCAAATGATAGATGTGACTTCTGGAAATACGGGGCTGACGCTGAGTCTTGCGGTGAATTACGGGTCACATAATGAGATTTTGGATGCATTTTATGGGATCTTACAGAATAAAAAAACCTCCAATATGAGTAAGACTGAATTGAAAGAGGCTTTTGAGCAAAATCTATTAACATGCGATTTGCCTGATCCTGATCTTCTGATCCGAACGGCCGGAGAGAAGCGGATATCGAATTTTTTGCTCTGGCAGATCGCTTATAGTGAGCTTTATTTTACAGATGTGTTGTGGCCGGATTTTGATGAGGCTGCGTATGATGCTGCTTTATCGGATTATGCTACTCGGGAAAGGCGCTATGGTGCGCTTGGTTGAGAAGTTAAAAACATCAAATATTGCTTTGCGCAGTGTGTCGTCACTTTTCCTTCTGGTGGGCGGAGCATTGGTCATTTTTGGCGCGCCAATTTTTAGTTTTATTGTGATATGTGTGTGTGTGCCGCTTGCTGTTAAAGAGTGGCATGGGATGGTACAAAAAATTGCTGGGCATATTTTGGCAAAATATGCTTATTTATGTTTGATTATTCTGGCAGCGTTTGGATTTTTGTTTTTTTCATCTATACATCCCGATCGAGAGCTCTGGCTGGGTGGTGTTATTCTTATAACTGCTATGTCGGATATGTCTGCATATATAAGTGGCAAAATAATTGGCGGAGTAAAGCCTTTTCCGAATATTTCCTCTGGCAAAACGCTTTCTGGTTACATTGGCGGAGCCGTAATCACAACATGTTTTGCCGGACTTTATTTTCATAAATTCGCCGGTATATTTTTGTCTGAGACATTCATCATGACATTCATCTTGACGATATGTGGGCAGGCTGGTGATTTATATGAGTCCTATTTAAAGAGGCTAGCAGATATAAAGGATTCAGGCTCTATTATCCCCGGCCATGGCGGAGTATTAGATCGTTTGGATGCATTTTTTGTTATCCTTACACTGATGTTTTTATATAATATTTCTTTTACGGATCAGGGATATGCGGCATTTATTTCCCTTTTCTGATGTTATTCTGCCAAATGGTGGCGATATAACAATTTTGGGCTCTACGGGGTCTATTGGGGTAAATTGTCTGAATATTATCAGAAAGATGGAAAGTCAGAAGCGGCATTTTCATCTTAAATCTCTTATTGCTGGTACCAATTATAGGCTCTTAGCGGAGCAGGCTGATATGTTCCGTCCTGATGCGATTGCATTATATGATGATAGGCATTATCTGGATTTGAAAAAAGCGCTTTCTGCATTTGAGGGCAAAATATTATGTGGTTTTGAAGGGGTTATGGAGCTTGCATCGCAGCGCTCAGATTATGTGATGTCTGCGATTGTTGGGACGGCAGGGCTTCAGCCGACGGCTGCTTCGGCTCAGAAGGGCACTATTATTGCGCTTGCAAATAAAGAATGTGTTGTTTCGGGCGGAAAAGCTTTTTTGCAACATATTGCAGAAGCTGGCGCAAAGATTTTCCCTGTTGATTCAGAGCATCATGCGCTTTTTCAGCTTATGTCACATATGCCAAGGCATGACATTCATAAATATTATATTACGGCTTCGGGAGGGCCTTTTTTGAACACCCCGCTAGAGGATTTTGAGAATATCACGCCCCAGCAAGCTGTTGCGCATCCCAATTGGGATATGGGCGCGAAGATATCTGTTGATTCCGCGACGATGATGAATAAAGGTCTGGAATTGATTGAAGCGGCTTTGCTTTTTGACCTTGACGCAGAAGCCTGTGATGCAGTTATTCACCCGCAATCTTTGGTGCATGGTATGATAAGCAATCATCAGGGAGAGATACATATGCTTGCCTCGCATCCTGATATGCAAATACCGATTTGGTCATCGCTCAATTATGGTCATGCCACGAAGATGAATTCGGTTTTTGACCCATTAGATCCTTTCCATATGTCTTTTATGCCGATAGATAAAGCGCGATATCCTGCTTTTTTTCTCGCCAAAGATGTTTTACAGAGAGGAGGTGACGCACCAGCAATTATGAATGCGGCCAATGAGGTTGCCGTTGAGAGATTTTTGGCGAAAGATATCACATTCACTGATATATCTCGTTTAACTGCGCATGTCGTTGAGAAATGTGATAAAGAGAGGTTGGGCGAATCGAAGCCTTCCTTTAATGTGAATGAAATTTTAGAGAGAGACAGGGCTGCGCGCGATGCAGCGCATAACTGGATTGAGGCAGGATGTCGCCATTATGCTTAAAGATATATTACTGCATGTCACGGACTTTATGTATGGGATTGTTGGCTTTATCCTGCTGATGAGTATTGTGGTTTTTATTCATGAGTTTGGTCATTATTATGCTGCGCGATTATGTAATGTGCGCGTAGAGATTTTTTCTATAGGGTTTGGAAAAAAGGCTTTCTCTTTTATTGATAGAGCAGGGTGTCAATGGGCGATTTCATATTTGCCGATAGGGGGATATGTCAAATTTTTTGGAGACAAATCTGGTGCATCTAATGCGGATAATGACGTTTTGGATGCAATGACGGAGGAAGATAAAAAGGTCAGCTTCCATTTTAAAAATCTTTGGCAGAAGATATTTATTGTTGCGGCAGGACCGCTTGCGAATTTCATATTATGCTTTGTGATTTTATGGGGCTTATTTTTCTTTCGTGGAGTTGGACATTCTGATCCTTATATTATGGATGTACTTCCGGATATGCCTGCCGCGGAGGCTGGTTTAAAGCGGGGCGATAAAATTCTGACGATTGATGGTTTTGCGATTGAGTCTGTTCAGCAAAGCAGAACGGAGCTTATTAAAACATTTGGTCGTACAACCAATATTGAAATCTTACGCGGGGATGACGTTAAGATATTTCTTTTAACGCCCGTCATGCGAGAGATGCAGGGGCAGGAAATACCAGTTGTCGGG
>JBCCNR010000187.1:0-4018 GCA_039025725.1 Pseudomonadota bacterium
AGCTCCGAGGGGGCGCGCAACGATGCGCGGCGCCCAGTCGGGCGCTCTACCAAAAGCACCTACAGTTTAATTGCTACAAAATTCCCATGGAATTTTGAAAGCATCCACTACGCTTCGCTAGTGGTTAAAAGACTTTAGCAAAGCCTTTTAACATAGCAGAATGAGGATTTATAAATCCTCATTCTGCTATAATCAAAAATCATTTTGGGCTTTTGGTATAAGGTAGATTATCAATTAGATATGCTAATCAAGCTGGTGATGGAACATATTCGCCATCTTCACCAATCGTTGGAATATCCTCAAATTGATGGAATGGTGGCGGAGACGGAAGTATCCACTCTAATGTTGTTGCACCGGCACCCCAAGGGTTTGCACCAACCTGACGTTTGCGCACAAAGGCTTCAACGACAACAGCAAGGAAGATAGCAACGCTGGCAGCTGTCACGAGTGAGCCAACAGATGAGACATAATTCCAACCAGCATGGATATCTGCATAATCCACATAACGGCGTGGCATACCAGCAAGGCCGAGGAAATGTTGTGGGAAGAAAATCAAATTCACGCCAATAAATGTCACAACAAAATGTATGCGTGCCAATGTTTCATTATATCCTATGCCGAAAATTTTTCCTTGCCAGTAATACCATGCAGCAAAAATAGCAAAAACAGCTCCAAGCGACAGGACATAATGAAAATGCGCCACGACATAATATGTATCATGCAAAGATGTATCAATACCAGCATTGGAAAGAACAACACCAGTGACGCCGCCGACGGTGAAAAGGAATATAAAGCCAAAGGCCCAGATCATAGGCATTTCGAACTTAATAGAGCCGCCCCACATTGTTGCAATCCATGAAAAGACTTTAACGCCTGTTGGTACGGCAATAACCATTGTCGCCATAACAAAGTAAAGCCGCGTATTCAGATCAAGCCCAACAGTATACATATGATGTGCCCAAACGATAAAGCCTATAAAACCAATCGCAGCCATGGCGAAAACCATTGGCAAATAGCCAAATATAGGCTTACGTGAGAAGGTTGAAACTATATGTGATATGATCCCGAATGCAGGTAATATCAAAATATAGACTTCTGGGTGGCCAAAAAACCAGAATAAATGTTGGTAAAGGACAGGGTCACCACCATATTCAGGGGCAAAAAAGGCTGTACCGAAATTTCTGTCTGTCAGTAACATTGTTATACCGCCAGCAAGAACAGGAAGAGACAATAAAAGCAGGAACGCAGTTACCAACATTGCCCATGCAAAAAGAGGCATTTTATATAAAGTCATGCCCGGAGCACGCATATTAAATATGGTTGTGATGAAGTTCACAGCTCCAAGAATGGAAGAAGCTCCTGAGATATGTAAAGATAGAATAATCAAATCCATCGCAGGCCCCGGAGCCCCAGATGTTGAAAGTGGAGGATACAAAGTCCATCCGCCACCATAACCGGTTGAAGTTCCTCCATCACCCGGCACAAAAAGTGACAAGGCGAGCAAGAAAAATGACATAGGCAAAAGCCAGAATGAAATATTATTCATGCGCGGGAACGCCATATCAGGCGCACCAATCATGATAGGGATAAAATAGTTCCCAAACCCACCAATCAACACCGGCATCACAAAAAAGAAGATCATAATCACGCCATGCCCAGTCACAAAGACATTATAAGCATGCGGGTTCATGAAATATTGCAGGCCGGGCTCCATGAGCTCAAGTCGTATTCCTAATGACAGCAAAAAGCCAAAAATACCCATAGCCATTCCAAACCAAAGGTAAAGTATGCCTATATCCTTATGATTTGTTGAGAAAAACCATCTGCGAAACCCTGTTGGTTCATGATGAGCTGCGTGGTCCATTACAAAGCCCCCATATCTGCTGTTTTGTGTGGTAATTTGCTATTTGATGATAATTTCATACTCTTAACATTGTCCTTAATATGAGAAATATCGGTTAATTTTTGGTCTTTTGCACTCTCTTCTGAATAAAATCTATTGTTACGGCTATCCAGATAAGCGGTCACGATCTCTTCGGCGGCATCAATTTCTCCATCTTGCATGAGTTTAAGCCATGCAGCGTAAATATCTTCAGACACGACCTTCACCATAATTGGCATAAAAGCATGAGCTGTCCCACATAGTTCAGAACATTGTCCATAAAACACGCCTTCTTTCCGCGCATTAAACCAAATGCTATTCATTCTACCGGGAACTGCATCGCGCTTTACTCCAAATGCTGGAATAGTCCAGGCATGTATAACATCCATAGAGGTAATAAGAACGCGTACGTTTTTATTGACCGGAACAACCATAGAATAATCTGTCGCGAGCTTATGTGGTATATCTCTGGCACGTAAGTCATTCACACATTTTTCATCAAAGCCATCGACACCATCAGGCGTTTGCGGGCACAACATTGTTGCAGTATATTCAGGAACTTCATTTTGAGGATATTCATAGCCCCAATACCATTGATATCCAATGGCTTTAACTGTTACATCCGCAGGGGGCTCTTTATCTTGAAAGACAAGAACATCAATAGAAAAGTTAAGTATAAATAGTAAAATCACAAATGGAATGATAGTCCACGCCACTTCAAGGGGGGTATTATGTGTTGTTTTAGAAGGAACAGGATTGTCTTTTTCGCGATATCTTAGAACAAGCCACACCATAAGCAAAAAAACAAAAATTGTTATGCCTATAATGACTGGCAGCAAAATATATTCATGGAAAAAAGTTGTCTTTTCCATAATTTCTGTTGCAGAGTCAAAAAAGTTATATTGCCAATCATGACCGGCATGCTCAGATGCAGAGCTTTGTGATGCGTAAGCACTATGAGGCAAGAACATAGTGAATAAGCTGAAGAAGTAAGCAAGCGCCTTCATTTTAATCCCTAGCGTATGTGTATTTGGGCAAAAAATTCCATAAATCACTTTGTATATACGTCCGTAAAGGGACAAAAGTGATATATAAAAAGATAAAAAACAATAATCTATACATATTTTGCGCGTATTCTAATCATAGATTGAGGCCAATGTCAATTTCTGTTACCAGTTGATTAATGGGAATGACTATAAAAAATGAGGATTAAATGTCAGAAGCTCTCTCACTCTTTGAACATAGTGATCTAACAGCAGAAAAAGCCACACAAATGACTTCTGATGCATTGGCGCATTCAGATGACGGAGAACTTTATCTAGAGTTTAAACATTCAGAAGCCTTATCATTTATTGATGGGCGGATACGTAATGCATCTTTTGATATTACCAAAGGCTTTGGCATGCGCTCTGTTGCCGGAGAGATGGTGGGATATGCGCATTCATCCGATATCTCGGCAGCTTCTTTGAAAAAACTATCTGAGGCTGCAACATTATCCCATAAAGGATATTCAGGCGTGATGGCAGAGGCTCCGCATAAAACAAATATACATTATTATAAGGCACAAGACCCATTAACACGCCAGCCACTCGAAGAAAAAATCTCATTTCTACAGGAAGTTGACCGCTATATTCGTGCGAAAGAGCCTTTGATCAGTCAGGTCTCGCTCTCATTGTTGGCATCCTACCAAAAAATAATGATTATCCGTGCCGACGGCAGCCATTTTTTCGATAATCGTCCTCTTGTACGGCTGGGTATGTCGGTTGTAACGCAAAAAGGAGAGCGCCAGGAAAATGGGTATTATGGGACAGGCGGTCGGGTCTCATATGATGAGTTTCTAAAAACAGAAAGATGGCAGCGTGGTGCAGATGAGGCCCTCAGGCTAGCGCTTGTTAATATGGAAGCCGTGCCATGTCCAGCAGGAGAATGTGAAGTTGTCTTAGGCGCTGGATGGCCCGGTGTTTTGCTGCATGAAGCCGTAGGGCATGGCCTTGAAGGAGACTTTAACCGTAAAAAAACCTCAGCTTTTAGTGGCCTTATGGGAGAGCAGGTTGCAGCAAAAGGTGTGACAGTCATTGATGATGGAACATTGCATGATCGTAGGGGCTCCTTGTCAATTGATGATGAAGGCACACC
>JBCCNR010000188.1:0-4010 GCA_039025725.1 Pseudomonadota bacterium
ATATTGCTGCTCTTGGCTCAATTTCCATCACTTTATTGAAAAAAATTTATCATTCTCCTGCACGTGCCATCGATAAAATAAGAGCTAAACCTCACATCTTTTTCAAATTATTCAAAATATAGCATTCTTGGCAAAGTACTGTATTCCCGATATTCCGCGCGAAATTTGCCTTGCAATGGAAAATTTTAGCACGTACGCTTTACATTCTATGAATGTCCACACGCCCTAGGCAAAAATCACCAAAAAGGGCTTTTATTAACCTCGTTGGACAGTTTCTAAGCCAGTAAAGATTTTAGCAAAGTTTGTACATATTTCGTAAGGGCCTGCTTTATATGTTATCATTATCATGTAAGGTGTCTGTTAAAATATTTTTCGCATAAGATTACGAAACATATCGATAAAAAAAGTAACAGGTTGCTCTTTAAATTTTTTCCATTTGCGTTGCCTGACAGAACGCTTTACCTCAGAGACATGTTGGTAGCTTTCAAGGGAAGCCGCATCGTAGCCTTCAAAAAGCACGCTATCGAAAGATATTTTATCCTCTTCTTTTTTGAAGGAGAGGCGCCCATGATCTTGCGTTTGAACTTCATAATAATGGATATCATATGTTGCATTAATATGCTTATCTGGCTGTTTATGTAGGATTGTTTTCTGTGTCCCGAAGGCATAAAATTTAAACCTGAGATAATAAAGAAAACGATCAATTTTTTCACGATCTGGTGTAAAATGTCCAAATTTTTCTATAAAATCATTCACATTTTCTATCGGACAAGCGATGCTATTACTTGAATACCAGCTTTCACCCAATGTAAAGACAGGCTTTCCAAGCGCTGATGCAATCAGGCCCGTCCCTGAATTGACAACGATCACTGCATCGGCAGAGTCAATAAGGTCATTCATATGAATATGATCTGCGCAATAACCATTTTGAATGTTAATCTTATTTATTTCTAAAGGGTGGTTTTTATAGATGAGTGATATTTTATCGCCGAAATGATTTATAAGCTCTTCACAGAAGTGTTTGATATGCGCAAGGCGCCCGTAATCTTTTCCAAAATAGCGCATGACGGTGTCGTTTTCTGTTTGCAGAAAGACGATAATTTTTGAGACACCTAAGCCAGTGCTGATTTTGGCAAAATTTGTACCTATTTCGTAAGGGTCTGCTTCATATTTACCATCACGTGGTAAGGTGTCGGTAATTTTTTGTGTTCCAGCTGCACATCCTAAATTTTTCCAGATATCGGTTTGTCTTTCTGGTTGGTGCTCCAGAGTGTTTTGTCCCTTTTTTAAACTGATGAGATAATCATCTAACGCGTTTTTCTCCTGATCTGTTAGAGGCTGATCCCATTTATCAGGATGATAAGATGAACTATCGGATAAAAAACCATTTGGATCGTGATAGATAGCATCGGGCAGAGCCCCGCGCTCGCAAATAAGATATTTAATCTTATGCGTGCGACAATGATCATAAAGTTCTTTTAATAAAGGATGAGCATAGGGGTTTGGAAAGATAATCTGTGTAAATTTCTTTTGCTTGAAAATGTCCAGCAGGGCATCAAGCGTGTCATATTTTTTATAATCAATATAGTCGTGACGCCCTAGCAAGCTATTCAGTTTATAGTGCAAGCAAAATGGATTTTTTGCCAATATCATCGCATAAGGCTGCTGTGGTATGATGGGTTGAATATCTTCTTTGGGCCAATCTTTAGAGAGTTCTACTTTAAAAAGCTTCAAATTTTTATTTTTATTTTTGTGGTAAGATTTTTGCGTTTTATGGGGAACATGTATGAGAAACATTCCTTTGCGCGCTAGCCATAATCCATAAAGGCGATATACAGCTTTCCATCCCTCATAGGTTCGTAAGGTCATAAAATTTCCCCCCATATGCGTGTAGTGCCGTGGATGCGGGAAAAGCGGAGCAAGGGCAATCATGCGTGTTGTAAATTCATAATCCTCATAGCCCCATCCTTCAAACTGAGTATTTTGACCTCCGATTGAGAGATAATAAAGGCGATCTGTTAAAATACATGACGTTCCATAAGAGACATAATCAATCGTCTGCATATGGCCTTCAAGCAGAATATTTTGCAGAAAATCTTTTTTAAACCTGTCCGGAGTTTGCTGATATGCTGGCAAAGTCTCTTCTTTAAAATAGAGAACGGGACACATCAAAAAAAGATCAGAGCGCTTTTCTAATGTTTGAAGCTCAATTTCCTTAAAAATATCATTGTAAAAGCCGGGATAGGGCAGAATATCTGCATCTAAGAACAAAATAAAACGCCCTGATGCCTGTTGTGCACCGAAATTTCGAGCTCTTGCAAGATTGAACATACTGTCAGGACTGGCTTCTGTTGAGAGATAGCTGATATTTAACTCTGTGCAGCGCTCTTTTAGCTGTGCAGCCTTATCTGACTGAGACCCATCATCGACAAGAATATGTTCAATATTTTCTATATTTGATTCTGTTAGATGTGACTTGGCAAAAGAAAGTCTTTCAAGAATATCTTCTCTCTCCTCTGTAAGTCTAACAGAGACAATAACGGAAAGGAATGTCTGCATAAATAATGACCATTTTTTGTGAGACATCTAAGCCAGTGATGATTTTGGCAAAATCTGTACCTATTTCGTAAGGGCATAATTCACATGCTATCATTACTAGGTAAGATGTCTGTTTTTTGTTATAAAAGCCGACCTTGCGTCATGTGATCAGTTTTGCTATCTTCCATTTCGTTTGTAGAAATAATATAGTTTTCAAGGGAACAGAATGTCAGATCGCCAATTTATCTATCACATGCATGGGCTGAATAAAAGTTTTTCAGGTGGGAAAAAAATCCTCGATAATGTGCATCTTTCATTCTATCCCGATGCTAAGATCGGTATTGTTGGTGTCAATGGGGCGGGGAAGTCCACTTTGATGAAGATTATGGCCGGCATGGATGATGATTTTACCGGTGAAGCCTGGGCCGCAAAATGGGCGACTGTTGGATATCTGCCACAGGAACCACAACTAGACCCTGATAAAACTGTCTTTGAAAATGTCATGGAGGGCGTAAAAGACAAGCAGGCCATTCTTGATCGCTATAATGAAGTTGCGATGAATTACTCTGATGAGACTGCGGATGAAATGGCAAAGTTACAAGATGAGATTGATGCAAAAAATCTCTGGGACCTTGAATCGCAGGTTGAACAGGCAATGGATGCTTTAAGATGTCCTCCGAGTGACTGGAATGTTGAAAATCTTTCTGGCGGGGAGAGGCGGCGTGTTGCTTTATGTCGTTTGTTGCTTGAGCAACCAAGTTTGCTACTGCTCGATGAGCCTACCAACCATCTGGATGCGGAAACAGTGCATTGGTTAGAAAAGCATTTACGTGAATATCCGGGGGCGATCTTGCTGGTCACGCATGATCGTTATTTTCTGGATAATGTTGTGGGCTGGATTTTAGAGCTCGATCGTGGACAAGGTATCCCCTATGAAGGGAATTACTCTCAGTGGTTGACGCAAAAGGCGAAAAGATTAGAGCAAGAGGCACGTGAAGATGCTGCACGCCAACGGGTTTTAAGGCGTGAATTAGAATGGGCTTCACAGAGCCCGGCTGCGCGGCGCACAAAATCCAAGGCACGTCTGGCCTCTTTTGAGCAACTCCAAAACGAAGCTGATAATAGTGAGAAACGTGCAGGTGCCGCGAATATAATTATTCCAACGAATGAAAGACTTGGCAATAAGGTTGTTGAGTTTGAAAATGTCAAAAAAGGCTTTGAAGATAAGTTATTATTTGAAAATTTGACTTTTAAACTTCCTCCTGGGGGGATTGTCGGTGTTATTGGTCCGAATGGGGCTGGTAAGACGACTTTATTTAAGTTGATTACAGGTCAGGAAAAGCCAGATGAAGGCAATATTATTATTGGCGATACAGTTGATCTTGGATATGTTGACCAGTCGCGTGACAGTTTAATAGCGAATAGCGAATAGCGAATAGCGAACAAAAATAACAAAGCAAATTTTACGAAAC
>JBCCNR010000189.1:0-3956 GCA_039025725.1 Pseudomonadota bacterium
CGGGTAAGGTAGTAGCAAAAAAACTAACACTTTGCCCTTCGACAAGCTCAGGGACCGCTCAGTGATCGTTTTTTGCTAATCTGCGTAAGTCCTAAAACTATTTAATAGTAGAATGTCATATTACATTGCGTCCTCTGATTCGGAAACCATTTTATGAGTAAAAATATACCAATATTCTGCTATAGTTATTTTTATTTCTAAATTGAAAGTAGTATCTTTAATTATTCAATATGTTGTGGTATTTGCCATCGCGAAAACGCATGATGTTGTGTGTCTCCTTGGGTCGTCTATATTGTCAAGAAAAATTATAAAACCAGGCGCATTAATTCATTTTCGATAATGTACCTATCATGATTATTATATATCAAGCACCTTAAAGTAATTTTTTTCTCTCACGCCAGTTGGCTCACGCCAACAGCTCCGAGGGGGCGCGCAACGATGCGCGACGCCCGGTCGGGCGCTCTACCAAAAGCACTTCATCAAAAATTATTCAGAGCTTTTGGTATAACAGCTAAACTAAACTGAGATGCCTTCCAAAAATAGACTTGCAACTTCATCATGGGCTAACTATAGCTAATTAACTTTAAAAAAAGTTTATTAGCTATCCACAAAGTCACCGGTGTGGCTTTGTGGCGCAAGCGATAGCGTGGCGTTCTCATTCCAAAATAGAGACTATTTTGGAGTGGATTAACGGTAATGTACTGAGATATTTGGCTATGGGGCTGCTTATGTCTTATTTAACAGAAGATGCAAAATTACTGGAAAAAAAATATCAGGATGATGATATGCGGAAGCTATACAGGATGCATGCAAGGCGCGCGCGTCTTTTGGGGCTGTGGGCCGCGGAGAAAATATTTATCTTTGGCGAAAAAGCATCTGATTATGCCGTAACCATTGTGATGGCTGACCACGCAGAGCCGGGCGGGGAGGGGATGCGCAAAAAGATTGAATATGATTTCAAGCAGAATAATATTGCCTTTGATGAGAATGAGTTTGTGCAAAAATGTTCTGATTTGCTTTTTAAAGCTGAAAGTGAGATTTTGCAGGAAAATGATGTTTATGCCTGATGGTATCTAAGGTTAAAAAAGATATGCAGCATATGCCGAATACATTTGAAGATGCTCTTGAAAAAACACAAAAATATGTTTTCCCGGCTGATGATGAAATTCCTTTGCTATGTGGCAAGCATCTTAAGGGCTGTGAGATTGCATATGAAACTTACGGGACGCTGAACGCCGATCGCAGCAATGTTATATTATTGTGCCATGGTCTGACGGGGGATCAATTTGCCGCTGGCATCAATCCTATCACGCAAAAACCGGGATGGTGGGATCATCTGATCGGAAATGGCAAGGCCATAGATACCAGTAAATATTTTGTTTTATCCACGAATGTTTTGGGTGGATGTATGGGCAGTACGGGGCCCTCAAGCCTAAATCCTGACACGGGAAAACCTTATGCGATGGATTTTCCAATCTTGACAATTCACGACATGGTCGCGGTGCAAATAAAACTTTTAGACCAGCTTGGTATAAGAAAAGTTGCGTGTGCGATGGGTGGCTCGATGGGCGGAATGCAGGTTCTTGAAATTATGACCTCATTTTCTGACCGTATTGAGGCTGCGATGGCGATCTCAAGCAGTTGGCGTCATTCTGCGCAAAATATAGCCTTTCATGAGATTGGGCGTCAGGCGATTATGGCAGATCCCGATTGGCATTATGGACTTTATCAGGAAAAAGGGACAAAGCCGGTTAAGGGTTTATCTGTGGCACGCATGACAGCCCATGTGACTTATATGTCTGAACCTGCCCTACAGCGTAAATTTGGTCGTAATTTACAAGATCGTGAGGATATTTCCTATAATTTTGAGGTTGATTTTCAGGTTGAAAGTTACCTGCGTTATCAGGGGAAAAGCTTTGTTGATCGTTTTGATGCGAATTGTTATCTTTATATAACCAAAGCTTTGGATTATTTTGATCTAACAAATGGCGGTAAAAATTGCCTTGCCGATGCTTTTAAAGGATTAAAAGCGCGTATATGTTTGATTACTTTTAGCTCTGATTGGTTATTTCCGCCCTCTGAAACGCGCGATATTATGCGTGCTTTGAATGCTGTCGGCGCAAATGTAAGTTTTGTAGAAATAGAGTCCGATAAGGGCCATGATGCCTTTCTGTTAGAGGAGCCAGAAATGAGTGACGCAGTTGCAGGATTTCTAAATGCTTTGGCAAAGGATCTCGGCTTATGAGGGATACCAAGGATGATATGTCTTTAGAGCGCGCCGATCTGCGGCAAATTGCGAAATTGATTCATCCCTCTTCACGCGTTTTAGATGTAGGATCAGGGGATGGCTCACTTTTATACTCCCTTAAAACTCAGAAAAATGTTGATGGGCGCGGCATTGAGGTCAGGCAAAATCTTGTCAACGCGTCTTTAGCCCGAGGGCTTGCTGTTATACAAGGCGATGCAGAAGAGGAACTTCCTGAATATCCAGATAAATCTTTTGATTATGTGGTTTTAACGCGGACTCTTCCGGCTGCGCGCCACCCTTTAGAGCTCCTAAGGCAAATATTGCGCATCGGAAAGCGCGTTATTATTTCTATTCCCAATTTTGGCTATTGGAAAGTGCGATTGCATTTATTGTTTCACGGCACGATGCCAATCACGCAATCTCTTGAGTCAAGCTGGTATGAGACTGAAAATATTCACCTCTGTACAATTAAGGATTTCCGGAAGCTTGCGAAAAATATCAATATTTTCATCGAGAGCTCTTTCGCAATCGCTGATAATAAAGTCTTATCTTTCAGTGGCGATGATTTTCGTACAAATCTTTTCTCAGAAGAAGCTATTTTTGTTTTATATCAGTAATGTGTATTTCTAAAGGTTTTTCCTCGTGGCGTGTATGCTATAATACTTTTCCTCCATTTGCCAAAATAATTAACCACACAATCAAAAAAAGCAGTACGGGTATCAAAACAGATATGAAAAAAGAGAAGTAATTCATACTTAAGGGATATTCACCAAGGGGCGTCAAAGGATAATCTTTTGGTTTTTCGTTTGTTCTACTGGTTTCAAAGAGTGAATTATATTTTTTCTTAGTCTTATTAATGGCGGAAAAAGCGAGACAAATATTATAAACCGAGCAAACTATGAAGGCGATATTAATACATATAAGTGATACTGATATAGGAAGATTGACTGAAATACATGCTGCAAGAATGAAAGACTGAGAGATTAACAACCAGTTCATTCTATGATCTATGAGGTTATCCTCATGTTTTATAAAATCTCTGTAAGAATTAACCTTTTCCTTTATTTCATTTGCACATAACATATAGAGGCCTTTTTAGGGTAATATATAAGGTGATGGTAACATATGAAGTAGGTTATCACACGTAATAAATATCAGCTTTGCCGTAAGTCTAACTGGCTTCGATGTAGCAATAATATTCGCACGAATCTTTTCTCAGAAGAAGCTATTTTTGTTATTTAGGATTAGTAGATGTTTCTTTGATGAATTCCTAAATTAACGCAAGGGTATAAAAGCTTTTATTAACCTTCTTAAAAGCCATCACTGCTTGCGTTAAGCTTGTGGAGTAAGTCGGCTTTAAGTCCGATTTCAACTATCCCGTCTAAAGCTCTTTTTCTGTTTTCTGGTGAAGTCCGACTTCTATGTCTTTCTATGTATAATGTGTTCACTTGTTCTTGCAATTCGTTCTTTGTTTTTCCTTTTAACACATTCTTATTACTGGCATCGTTTGCCATTTTTTTATTTCCCTCTAGCGTCTTATCAATTTTATCTTGTAACTCATATCTCTTTTCTTGAGACATTTGTCGTAAAGCTATTGTTGCACTGTCTCGGGCTTGGAGGGGAACTGTTTTAGAATGTGAATTTGCAGGAGCCTCTACACCAGTTTTCTCAGCACTATCAATCAAGGATTTTAATTGATCAAAAGCAG
>JBCCNR010000190.1:0-3955 GCA_039025725.1 Pseudomonadota bacterium
ATTAAAGCTGATGAAACAAATGTACCATTGCTTTGACCCCATAAACGTATGTTCTCTTTATTACCAACAGAATCTCGAATATCCTTTGGAGTAATAAACTTGAATATCAAGTCAGCTCCATTTCCTCCACTTGCCTCATAAATATCACCATCATGATTTTTTAGAGCATCTAATAAATTTTGTGCCTGCGCATATTTTTTTGTGAGATGCAATGCCAAATATCTAAAGTTTTTATCATGTAACAAAGACTCTTTTTCTGACGTGCATGCTTCACCACGCATTTTCTTTGTAAAAATATCAATATATTGTTTTACCTTTTCAGAAGATCCATCTCCATAAAGGCGAAAAGTTGCTGCCAAAACCGCGTTATACAAATGCGGGTTTGAAATTGGGTCTTCAAGTAAAGAAGCTACTTCATCCCGAGTTCTATCGAAACTTATTGAAGACGTTATTTCTTCTTTCTTCTCTTTAGTAACTTTGTCATCCAAAAGCGCTATAATATTTATTCCTAATCTCTGCCTAACGGTTTCTAAGGCCCTCTCCAAATCAAACTTCTCATATTTAATACCTTTTTTTTCACGATTATAATTGCTTAAATTAGAGCATGAGGCAATAACAGCTATATCTTTAACACCCCCTTGTGAAACTATTCTGGCTTTTTTTATTCTAACATTGGGATCAGGACTAACGCGTCCGCTTTTGGGTGGTTCAGAAGAAGAGCCGGAAATTTTCATATATTCACGATATTTTATGCAAAACAGCAATGAGCGCAATGATCACAATCAAAGATATGATCATACGCTTTCCGAGATATGATCGCGTGTAAAAACCAGCACGGGTGAAGTGCATATCAGCAACAAGCTGCGATATAAAACCAAAAATGAGAATAATTAATGTTGTGATATCACTATGCTGAAGCATGGCAAAAAAGGCGGCTAGTGCGATTATATTGCTCCAGAGCGGGAGGATATAGTGCGTATAGAAAGCTGGCTTATTTTTCTGTAAAGAAAGTCCCCACTGAATACCAGAAAGGAAAGATAAAATTACTACACCATAAGCCTGTATGATAAATAACATCATAACTGACGCAATCGGCGAATAATTAGGAAAGAGAACAAAAAGCACTGGCACGAGAAATGGGATAACACCAAGTGACATTAAGACTGTATGAAGTGCCATATATTATTTCTCATTTATTTTTCAGATATTCGAGCGCCGCTACATAGCCGTGGAACCCAAGACCAGAGATAACAGCTTCCGCAATGTCAGAGAGGTAAGAATTGTGCCTAAAAGTTTCACGTGCGTAAACATTGCTGATATGCACCTCGATGAAAGGGTGCTTTACAGCCGCAAGCGCGTCACGAATGGCGACTGATGTATGTGTTAAAGCACCAGCATTGATAATGATTTTGGTTCTATCCTCCCCGAGTGTCTTTTGTATTTTTTCAACAATATCACCCTCATGGTTGCTTTGAAAAAAAATGATATTGTCACGATCATCAGGGAAATTATCCAAAATAAACGCTTCTAAATCAGCAAGAGTTTTATCCCCATATATGCTTTTTTCCCTTTGCCCTAAGAGGTTTAAGTTTGGACCATTTATAATAAGAAATGTCATTGGGCTTTACGCGTTGCAGCAACAGCTTTTTGCATTTCTGATAAGGACACAGCACCGGGATAAAGCGTGTCACCAATCACAAAAGCAGGCGTACCACTTATTCCAAGCATAGATGAAAGCTCAAGAGTTTGAGTGATCCAGCCCTGAACTTTTTCAGTCTTGGCATCTTCAGAGAGTTTCTCTGCGTCCAAACCAATATTTGTAGCAATTTTTTTCAAGGTCTCCGTATCCCATGGACCACGATGTTTGATCAAAGCTGTGTAATATTCAGGATATTTCCCTTGTTCCTTCGAGGCAAGTCCAAAGCGTGATGCACGCATGGAGTGTGGTCCTAATATTGGCATTTCCTTAATCACAAGGCGCACATCTTTATCATCCGCGATTAACTTCATGAGCGGACCCCATGAGCGCTTACAATATCCACAGCGATAATCTTTAAACGCAATAACTGTAACATCACCTTCAGGATTACCAAACACCACTGAATAGCCATCATTCTTCAGTTGCTCAGATTTTTCAGAGATCGCTTTGCTTTGTGATTGCGCTGCCTCTTCCTCCTGTTGCATTTGATATTTTTTAAAGGCATCAACAACCAGCTTAGGATTTTCATCTAAGGTCTGCTCGACAATATTGCGAATATGGTCATCTGTTGGTTTGCATGCTGTCAGAACAAGCAGTAACGACGCAGAGAAAATAAGTTTCGAAATATTCATAGTGTTTTTGCCCTAAAATTTTGTGTATTTTATTGAATTATCTCTTTTTACGCCGAATAACCTCTTGAGAAAAGAAATAAATATCATTTGCGCGCACATATTCTGATGAGCCCTTTGGGAGGCCTGCCATTGCGCGTTCTGCCTGCAACATTGCAGATTTATATTGCCCTCTTAAATAATAATATTGCGCAGAAGCCATAGCTGCGAAAAAAGGCTTTTCAAGACGGTCATATGCAACGGATAAATCACGAAAACCTCTGGCGTGATATTTTTCCTGAAACAAAGATGTTTTCATAATGGGAACGGCTTTTTCAATATTGATCCGCTCTTCAGAGGCAATCAGAGCCTGTCCATAGGCCAGACCAATCAAAGGCGTCTTTTTTGTCAAATGATATGCTTTTTCATAATGGAGCATGGCTTTGTCTCTGAGACCCGATTCGAGAGCAATTTGTCCAGCCAGATCATGCATAAATCCATCTTTGGGATGTTTTTTTAAATATCCAGAAATCATATTATAGGCTTTGCGCACCTGCCCTGACTTATGTAATGCAGATGCCACCCCCATCACGCGGACATCTTCAATAGGGTGATTTTCATATTGTGCAATGGTTTTTTCAGGGGGCTCAAGGAAGCCCACAAGCTTGGCTTTGATCCGATCATAAGCATTTTGATCAAGCTCTAATTTCTTCACATTGCGGTCTTTTTCATTGAAATTTTTCTTCTGATTTTGCAAAAGATCAATCCGATCGCGCGAAAGCGGATGCGAACGCATATAATCATATGCACCATATTCATCTTTTGATAGCATCGTCATCACATCAACCAAACCATCCACACCAATCATAGATTTACGCAAAAACTCAAAGGCAGCCTGATCAGCGGCAGCTTCCTGCATACGCGTGAAAGCAGTAAAACTGCCTGCTCCGGCTTGGCTTCCGGCAATCAAACTGCCTGCGATAGCGCTTCCGCCATTGCCTCCTGTTGCAGTTGCGGCAATCCCTACCAGGGCTGTTGTGATCAAACTTTGAATAAGTGCTTCAGAGGCTGCATCCTGTGAGCGCAAAAGATGCCCACCCGTAATATGGCCAAGCTCATGCGCCAAAACCCCTGCCAGCTGCTCTGGTTTCTCAGTACGAATAATCAAACCTGTATGAATGAATATCTTTTGCCCACCCGTCACATATGCATTCAACAGAGGGTTTGAAACGATATAAAGCTCTACATTTTTCTGATCGCCATAGACAACTCGGGAAAGAGGCGTGAAAATCTCATTAACCACATATTCTGTCTCCGCGTCACGAATAAGCGTACGTGCATGGACTGTAGAAGCCAGAAAAAAGAAGAGAATGATAAATGTCTTAAGATATCTCATAGTGATTTATATTTGACATTTTCCCTGCATAATACAAGTAAAAAGAGCTCAATAACAGCTTATCATACCGCAAAGATAATTTTCTTCATTGTCCATCACATAGTCTTCATCTGAAGATGCTTTCTGAATGGTGTTATCACTATCATATTCTTCTACATATCTTCCTTCAATAGTGACCAACCTGATCATGTGATTTTTCTTATGAGACATAATTATTTGCTCCTAATGTGATGTTCTTACTTTTCTGATGCA
>JBCCNR010000191.1:0-3953 GCA_039025725.1 Pseudomonadota bacterium
AGACACCTAAGCCAGTGATGATTTTGGCAAAATTTGTACCCATTTCGTAAGGGCCTGCTTCATAGTTACCATCATGAGGTAAGGTGTCTGTAAAATAAACTCTTTGCAATCTTGTCTGGAATTTATTAGGCTCCGGCGAGGATAATATATGCATAAATAGGGCAAAAAATGTCTGATGAGTTTATTCGAGAGGTCGAAGAAGATCTCGAAAAGGAAAAATTTCTGATTTTTCTTAAAAAATACGGTCTGGCCATTGGCGCCATGCTGATTATTTTGCTCGGTGGCTTTGGAATTTATAAATGGAATGCCAATAAGCATGAAAAACAGCTGCAAAATTGGGCCAATCGCTACTATGAAATGCAGAAAATTGCGAAAAAAGACCCAAATAAGCCGCTTGAAACTGAGCTTGTTGGGCCTGTTTACCAGTCTCTTTTAACCAATACACGTTATCAAGCGATTGGTATTTATAGTGATAAAAGCGAAAATGCCTTTAAAATCATTACGGATTATAGCAGTGATAATCCTTATTCCGCACAATCCTCAGCCGAAGTAAATTATGTGCATGCGCTTTTGGCTTTGAATGATATATCGGCACGCTCTTTAGACTTATCTTTTGATGCGTTGGAAAAAAAAGTCAAAGATTATAGCCGTCAAAAGGGTGCTTTTTCACATATTGCGCATGAAATATTGATCTCTAAGGCCTTATCCGAGCAAAAATATGAAAAAGCAGAGTATTATTTGGAATTGCTGCGCCCAAAATATATAAAAGATGCAACGCAAAAACGGCGCTATGAAGCTTATAAAAATATGCTAAATAAGCATAAGCCTCTCAAAATGGCAGCTAAAACGGAAGCCTCTTCATAAAGTGTCGGTGAAATCATGTTGAAAAAAAATCTCTTGCGAGCATGTCTTGCTCTATCCTTTTGCTATTTGCTGATATCATGCTCTGGTGATGATGATGAGTTGCCACAAGAGGGGCGTATCGCTGTCTTACCAAAGGCCAACCAACTTCAGCCTGATCTGGTGGGCCAGTCTCCGACTATTCCCACAGCCGTTGTCAATTCAGATTGGGGACAGGTCGGAGGGCTCCCTTTTCGAGATATTGGGAATATTGTTGGTCCGGAAACTTTACAGAAAAAATGGTCTGTTGATGTCGGAACTGTGTCCTCTTCGACCTACGAGGCCGTGTCACAACCTGTCATATCTGCGGGACAAGTCTATGTCTTAAACGCCGATGCCGAACTTTATGCCGTGAATGCAGAAACAGGTAAAATCCTCTGGGAGAAAGCTCTGGTTCCCGAAAGTGAAGAAGATGTCAATCCACGTGGTGGCGGTGTCGCCGCAGAGGGGGGATATATTTTTGTCACAACCGGGATGGGGATAATTTTTGCTCTGAATGCCAGTGATGGCGATATCGTCTGGCAAATCGACAATAGAGTCCCTTTTGATGCGGCTCCGACACTTTTTGATGGGCGTCTTTATGTGATTGATCGTGATAATCGCTTACAGGCTTTTGATGCTCTTTCTGGTAGAACCCTCTGGGATTATAGAGCCCTGCCAGAGCCTGCTGCCTTCCCAAGAGTGGCCTCTGCCTCAGTTGTGGGTGATGTTGTGATTGCTCCATTTACCTCGGGGGAGTTGGTTGCGATAGATGCAAGAACAGCTAAAGCTGCATGGCAGCGCAATATTGTCGGGGCTTCCTTAAAAGAGCGCTCAGGGAAATTTAATACGATCGCTGCGCATCCGGTAATATCTAAACGGAGTATTTTTGCCTCTGTGCCGTCTGGTTTGTTTGTGGCTTTAAATGGAGCAAATGGAAGAGTGCTCTGGGAAAGAGAGATTTCTGCGGAAAGAACGCCTTTGACGGCTGCGGATACAGTTTATGCGATTGATACAGATGCACGTTTGATTGCAATGCGCAAATCTGATGGAAAAATTTATTATATCACGCAGCTTCCGGCCTATGAGGATATTGAGGATAAAGAAGACCCTATCACTTGGAATGCTCCGCTTATGATAGAGGGAAAATTATTGCTTTTTTCAGATCGTGGGTATTTTGCGAAAATAGATGCGGCCTCGGGGGATATTATCACTCTATCAGAAGATATGCCGGAAACCGCGGTTGATGCTTCTATTTCCAATAAAATGGTTTATGTTCTGGGAAAAAATGGTCGACTTTATGCTTACGGTATGGATAAAAGGATTTAAACTCTTAAAGAGCTTTCTCCAGAGCGACCGACCGGTCGCCGGCGCTTATGCGCCGTCCCACCCGGAGGATAGCCTGAAAGGCTTGATCCGTGAGGGATAAAAAAACCAGTGCTTTCTGGATAGTCATATTTTTCTGAAAGCTTATAACATTTATAACCTATTTTTTAGGATTATAAAGCACTAGGATAATAGTTTGTCATGTATACTGTTGCACTTATTGGGCGTCCAAATGTTGGGAAATCAACACTTTTTAATCGTCTTGTTGGTAAAAAAATTGCGCTTGTTGATGATCAGCCCGGTGTGACGCGTGATCGCAGGGAAGGCTTTTGTGAATATGATGGAGCGCATTTCAGATTATTTGATACGGCTGGATATGAAGATGAACGCGGGAAATCCCTCGAAGCACGGATGCAGCAACAAACAGAACTCGCCGTTAAAGAGGCTGATCTGTGTCTTTTTATCTATGATGCAAGAGAGGGGCTTACACCTTTAGATCAGACTTTTGCTGGTTACCTCCGTAAGACAGGCAGCACAATATTGCTTGTGGCCAATAAAGCTGAGGGCAAGGCAGCAGATATAGGCATTATAGAGGGGGCAGGGCTCGGTTTTGGTGAAGTCATGCCGATTTCGGCTGAGCATGGGCTAAATATCGTTTCATTGATGCAGAAAATCTCTGATAGCGCTGGCGATAAATTGACCAAAATAAATGAAGAAGAAAGCTTTGCCTCAAAGCAGATTTTTAAAGATGAAGATATTGAAGAAGCAGCGATAAGCGGCACTGACCTAATGTGGGTAGATGCAGAGGGGTCTGTGCGTGTTGGGCATGACAGGCCGCTTAGAATATCTGTGATTGGGCGTCCTAATGTGGGCAAATCAACACTTATTAATCATATTCTTGGGGAAGATAGGCTTCTGACGGGGCCAGAGGCCGGCATTACGCGTGATTCGATTGCTGTGGATTATGACTATAATGGTCAAAAAATCACACTTTTTGACACGGCTGGCATGCGTCGTAAGGCGAATATACAGAAGAAATTAGAGAAATTATCAGTTTCTGATACATTGCGAAGCCTGAAATATACGGAAATTGCTATTATTTTGTTGGACGCAAATCAGGCTTTTGAAAAGCAGGACTTACAGATCATTGAGCTTGCGGAAAAAGAAGGCCGTGCGATCGTGATTGCGATCAATAAATGGGATATGGTTGAAGACCCTTCAAAATTTGCGACAGAGGTCAGGGAAAAATGTGCAAGGCTCTTACCACAAATCAAGGGCGTTCCGATTATATTTGTGTCTGGCAAAACCGGACGTGGAATAGATAAATTATTCAAGGCAACTTTTGATATATATGAACATTGGAATGGGCGTGTTTCGACAGCACAGTTGAACAAATGGTTGGATGCTGCTTTACGCGCGCATCCGGCTCCGATTGTTGGGCGAGCGCGTCTTAAGTTGAAATATATGACTCAGGTGAAAACGCGCCCCCCGACTTTTGTCATTTTCTCAACACGGCCGGAGAAGCTTCCTGAGAGTTACAGGCGATATTTGGTGAATGGCCTACGTGAAGAGTTTGATTTTCCCGGAACACCGATACGCCTTGAACTGAGAAAGAGAAAAAATCCCTATGTTGATAAGTAGGACGTATGGATATTCATAGATATAAGCTCTTGATATCTATCTGGTTTTAATGGTATAAAAAAGCGATTTATTAAATATATAGAGGTAGCATGCGCAGAGAAAGAAGA
>JBCCNR010000192.1:0-3934 GCA_039025725.1 Pseudomonadota bacterium
TACCGCAGTTAATTCTGTAATTACACCGTTATTGACTAAGGGTATTAAGAAAAGTTTAGATACGAATAACTTAATTAAACTTATTCCTGCCATTGGCTGTGCTTCTGTTGTCACAAATATCGTTATAGAGGCAGCTGGAAGTGTTTTAGGAAAGATTTTACCTCAGAATACTCAAAATGAAGCCGTAAGACCACCACATCAGCAAGCTTCACCCGATGTTGAAGTAGGCCCTGGTCAAGCTGATGTTTCAGAGGAGCAAAGAAAGTCAAATCGAAATAAGGCTATGATTGCTGCGGCTGGCGTTACTATTTCCTCCCTCATTAAGCTTGGGCTATTGGTAAATGCCTTAAAAAACGGTAGAAATATTTCTACTGCGCTCTCAATGTCAACAAGTATATTAAGGTCTCTTATTAGCTTTATAGGTTATGCAAAAAATTTAATGTCCGAAGGAAGCGACAAGCGCAAACCGGAAACTATTGTTCAAGCCTTTATGAGAGGAGCAGTTGCTGGGACAGTTGCCAATTTGCTGATGCATGGGACTAGAAGAATGCCTGGCTTAGACGAGATGACAAGGAATCTTCCAGGATATGTTGCTCCGCTTATTGGCGCATTGCCTTCTATTGTTTTAACAAGAACTGCTCTAAATATATTCTCCAGGGGCTTAGAATATTTTTTTGGTGAAAAGGAGGCTGCACCTCAGGATGGCTCACAAAATAGTGATATCACTGAAGCGAGGTCTAATAGGTGTTTAGAAGGAATGAGGGGCCTATATAGAAGAGTATTTGGGCGCAAAGAACAGGACGAAACTTCTGCTACGGAAATGAGCAATTTACTCCCACAAGCATCATAAATCCCCGTTTAATGGTACGCTTATTGCATACTTTACTGAGCAATATCGCACAGGAGGGTATTATGACCACAATAGGTGGGGCTGGTGGTACCAGATTTCCTCAGTTTGGTGTCCTTCCGGGGCAGGGCAACACCACTGCAGATAATCTTTATGGCCTAGATGCAAGTACAAGCCCTCAAGTTGCTGACTTTTTACAATATCTCCAGCAAAATCAACAAAATAATGGCTGGGGCGGCTCTGGTGGTTTTGGGACAAATAACCCAAACACCATGAATGATATGTATCTGATTGCACAGCAAAGCGGAATTATACCACAAAATATTTCTCTTGATGAATTTGGAATTGGATCATTTGAACAATTTATGAATAGTATTTTGTCAAATGGGTTTCAAACATCACAGCTGAGTTTGGACACGGCGCAACGTTCTTCCCAATCTTCACTTTTGACCAGCTTGATCAATAATTGGGGAACTGATCAAGCATTACAGATTAACGAGTTTTCAAATCAGGCCAATATTGAACTAGATCTTAGGAATCTTCAGACACGGTCAAATTACGGTATTTTTGTAAAACAAATAGAACAATATCTTCTAGATCAAATGGTTCAGGAGAGGCTAGACAATCTCTTTTTTGATCTTGATAGAACTTCAATGCAAAACACTTTTTCTTTGGCAAAAACGGCTGTTAATGCCGCCAGATATAGCTAGGACATTTTATGCAACAATTTCCCGGAAATTTTTTTAATAATAATGTGATTGGACCGCAACAGGATTATACAGGCGCTCTCAATAATATTCTCAGCCTTACCAACGGCACCAGCAATTTAGGGATTAACAGTGCGTTAAATACGGCGACTTATAGTTATCTTACGGCGTTGAATGATTCATATGGTATCCAACAACAAGATGCCATCAATGAATATGCCAACCGGGCGAATGTCTATCTTGATCTTGAGCAATTAGCATTGCGCACCAATTACGGCATTATGCAAAAGCAGCTTGAAATGTCTGTTTTAGATGAGCAGGTGCGAGAAAAGCTCTTCGGGACATTTTTCGAAATTGAAAAAGTCAAAATGGACAATACCTTCCAGCGTGCAAAATCAATTGTGCAGGCGGCCAAATATTAATATGAAACCTCTTGGTGAAAATTTTTCGGATGTTTGCCATTTACTGATCGGTAATGCGGCACAATTTGAAAGATTTAAGATCATTTTCCTCTTTAAAAAACTTGCGCGTAAAGAGCGTATTATGTGTAAAGGCTGCGTCAGAGGCTATGGCGGAACCGTGGGGGACACACTCCATATCGGTGATGTTCCTTATAATATGCGTGATACGGGTGAAGTTTACCATCTCTGTCACGATTATCCGCTTCTGGAGCAACAGCTTAAAGCGCATGGATTTTCTATCAAAATTGCGTTTTATGCAGCCGAGCTTGATGATCTTTATCTTGATAAAAATGGTCATCCTTCTGTACGCAAACCAATGCAACTGATACCAAAATTTGACCCCGAGACTCATTTGAAAAATGCAGATTATTTGCTCTGGTCAAAAGCTCAGAAAAACCAGCCGATCCATTTAGGCGCCTTATTTGAAATTAAACAAAATAAAAACAAGCTTTCCCTTGATAAAACAACACTCACTTATATGGCTGATTATGATAAATTGGCCAAAGATAAGCAGAAACTTTATCAAGCTGCGAAAAATGCTATATCGCGCCGTTTTTTACTGGTGAATAGTGATGTTGCCAGACAGGTTACAAATTTTCCTATTGCCAATGCAATGGATCTTGCGCTTGCGATTGCGCCGGAATATATGCCTCCCTTTCAGGTGAAAACAAAATCAGAAGAAGATGTTATCAATTTTATTCTGGAGCATAAATCTATTACAATGTCTCTGCAGGATGATAAAGCTAATCCTCTTTTTCTCAATTTTAATCTTCCGCCGATACAGGATGAAGCTGCTTTTTATGCCTTCATGGATGAATATTTAGGCTGTTATAATGGCGAATTTGAAGGCCTCAATACAACACATATTCGTCTTTATAAGTCCCTGCCGATGAATAAGATGAATCCGCGTTATCGTGCGATTATTTATGATAAGAAGCTTTTGGCTATCGGTCTGCGTTCTATCGGGAAAGATCATGTTGAGCCTATATTCCATTCAGCGGAGGCATTGGAGCCTCTGAAGAATATTTATGATCGCTTGACGCAAAAATTGCCTTATCATTATTTTGGAATTGATTACCGAATTATCCTGTCCCCCGGAGCAAAGCCCTATTTCGTTTTAAAAGCCATAGATGTGTTGAAAAGCCACGATCTGGGCTATATTTCCTTTTTTGAAAAACGATTATCTGAGAAGGCGGCAGCATATCATGCGAAGCTCTCCGAAAGATATCAGAGTATTTTTACGCCATATATCTGGGATCAGCTTATAGGGTCTGTTATGAAGCAGGCGCTTTTTGTTTATCCTCGTATTACGCAAATGAATATGCTAAATATGGTATAAAAACAGAGGGTAAAGTGGCTGGTCATTCACAATTTAAAAATATTATGTATCGCAAGGGTGCGCAGGATGCAAAGCGCGCCAAACTTTTCACCAAGCTTGCCCGTGAAATTACGGTCGCCGTAAAAGAGGGAGGCGAAGATTTAGACAGCAATCCAAGATTACGCCTTGCCATTTCCAAGGGACGAGCTGCGAATATGCCCAAAGATAATATTGAGCGTGCGATGAAAAGAGCTCTAGGCGGCGATGGTGAGAATTATGAAAATGTGCGTTATGAGGGATATGGTCTTGCAGGAGTGGCCGTGATCGTTGAGGCTTTGACCGATAATCGCAACCGTACTGGCGGAAGTGTGCGCGCTGCTTTTACGCGGCATGGTGGCACATTGGGAGAAACCGGGTCAGTGACATATAATTTTTCTCATATAGGAGAGATAAAATATCCGCTTTCCACCGGATCAGAGGAAGATATTCTTGAAGCCGCCATTGAGGCCGGTGCCAATGATTGCATTTCTGATGCTGAGCATCATGTGATCACGACTGATTTTGAAGATTTAGGATCTGTTACAAAAATCTTGGAGGAAAA
>JBCCNR010000193.1:0-3926 GCA_039025725.1 Pseudomonadota bacterium
ATACTAGCACATACATTTAAAATTGTAAAATAAAAAATATATTATTTAATTTTATTTAAATTTAAGTGAAAAATGTAGCAAATTACCTATGGCCATTTGGCTTCTGGTGGCAGAGACATCAAGATAGCATCAATATTGCCACCTGTTTTGAGACCAAAAAGCGTCCCGCGGTCATAAACAAGGTTGAACTCTGCATATCTGCCGCGTTTTATAAGTTGATGCTCCCTCTGCGCTTCTGTCCAATCTTTGTTGATATGCGCACGGATAATTTCAGGATAAGCTTTTAAAAACGCCATCCCAACTGCTTTTGTGAAGGCAAAATGAAAATCCCACTTCTCTTTTGAATCACAGTCAAGATAATCATAAAAGATTCCCCCTACGCCGCGCGCTTCTTTTCTATGTGCGATATAAAAATATTCATCACACCATTTCTTGAATTTATCATAAAAGCCCGAGTCAAATTCATCGCATGCTTTTTTCAGATAACTGTGAAAAAGCGTCGTATCATCCGCATCCGGAAACATCGGATTAAGGTCTGCGCCCCCCCCAAACCAGCTTTTTTGTGTGATAATATGACGCGTATTCATATGCACAGCCGGCACCAAAGGCGAGCGCATATGGGCCACCAACGAAATTCCAGAAGCCCAAAATGCAGGATTATCTTTGGCTCCCGGGATTTGATCTGCAAATTCGGGCTGGAAGTCTCCATAGACAGTTGAGATATTCACCCCGACTTTCTCAAAGACACGCCCATGCATCAAAGAAATTTCTCCACCGCCGCCATCATGATCAAGATCGGCGGTCTCTTGTCGTTTCCAATCAGTTCTGACAAAACGGCCTGATGCATGATCAGAAAATTCAGTGCCTGTCAGTTCATCTTCAATATCTTCAAAGACTTTACAAATTAAATCACGAAGATGTTTAAACCACTCTGTAGCCTCAGACTTCTGTGCATCTGTAGGGATATAATGCGACATATAATACCAAGTACCTTAATTCATTTACAATATTATAAAACCAAATTCCGATAATGATCTGTTTGCCGTAATGCTTCGCCAAGCACCATTGCTGCTGATACAGCCATATTTAAACTGCGCATATGGGCAGCCATTGGAATAATCACTTTATCAGAGACTATATTATGAACCTCCTCTGGGACGCCGGCACTTTCACGCCCTAAAAGCAGGATATCCTCAGTACGATAATCAAATGCAACATATGATGTCTTTGATTTTGTGGTCAATAAAATTTTACGTTTGTCAGATGTGCTCTCCATAAAGGCATTAAAATCATTATGCTCAGTGATACTGACATGCTCAGCATAATCCATAGCTGAGCGCTTAAAGGCACTCTGACTGAAAGTAAAACCACAAGGGTGAATAATATGAACCTGTAAAGAAAGACAGGCAGATAGACGCAACAATGTCCCACAATTTCCAGCCTGATCCGGCTGATAAAGTGCAAGAGAAACCATAAATAATACCAAGTGCCTTAATTGATCTTCAATATTGCGTACATCATAATTATTACATCAAGCAATTTAAAGTGATTTTTTCTCTCGCGCCAGTT
The DNA here is from genome assembly GCA_039025725.1 of Pseudomonadota bacterium. Classification (GTDB taxonomy): domain Bacteria; phylum Pseudomonadota; class Alphaproteobacteria; order JBCCNR01; family JBCCNR01; genus JBCCNR01. The sequence goes on from JBCCNR010000193.1 coordinate 1,570, forward strand.
AGTTTCCGCTAACGGCTCCGAGGGGGCGCGCAACGATGCGCGGCGCCCAGTCGGGCGCTCTACCAAAAACCCTTTCATGTCAGAAAAAGGTTTATATGAAATTTTTAAAGCTGTCTAGGGCGTGTGGACACTCATAAAATACAAAGCGTACGTGCTAAAATTTTTCAGTGCAAGGCAAATTTCGCGTGGAATATCGGGAATATTCCCAAGAAATTTAACGCAGCAATGGAGAATTTTAGCCGTATCCTGCGGACATGGCCAATTTTCACAATAAACTTCGACAAATTTTTTGATCGTAGCCCCACTATGACCTGCAAAATTTATCTTGTTTCTTATAAAAATTGGCTTCATGCGCTTTGCATTCTATGAATGTCCACACGCCCTAATTATACCTTTGGGCATTTTCAAGGCTGAATTTTGTGCGCTCAATGACTTTGTTCCATTTCTTTTCATATGTATCGTGAGAGCGTACAATCCATGATCCTGTCACGCAAGCAACATTGCTGAGCGCCAGGAAGTCACCCATATTATCATCATTTAGACCGCCTGCCGGGCAAAAAGTAACCTCGCTAAAGCTGCCATGCAAATATTTTAATGTTTTCACGCCGCCCAATGCCGTTGCAGGACAAAATTTCTGGCTTGTATGACCATATTCAAGCGCACGCATAATATCTGACCCATTTGAAACACCCGGCAAGAATGGGAGGGAGATCTTGCTGACTGCATCTAAAAGCTTATCAGTATTCCCGGGGCTGGTTGCATAATCTGCCCCTGCATCATAGGCTTTTTGTAACATATCCGGTGTTTTCACGCTTCCTGCCCCAATAATAAGGTCAGGTATACGCTTTTTAATGATTTCCAATGAGTCATATGAAGCCTGCGTACGCAGTGCAATCTCTACCACTCTCACGCCACCATTAATAAGCGCATCCATCAAGGGAATAGCATCAAACTCATCTAAAAGCTCAACTGAAGGAATTATCTTTGCAACACGTAATATATTTTCAATTGAAAATTTCTGCTGATCCATATGTTTCCCCTAACCACGAAATATTTTTAAATTTTTACCTAAAAAAACTTAAAACTGGGTTAGGGAAAGTTAAAAATTAAATCAGATTTTATGCTTTTATATATACATAAAAAGAAGATTAATTTTTGTCTTTATCCACAAGCTTTGATTTTGCAATCCAAGGCATCATATCGCGTAGGCGCTGGCCAACTTTTTCGATAGGATGCTCTGACCAGAGCAATCTTGTTGTTTTAAGCTGTGGATTGCCAACCTTATTATCCAGCATAAAGTCACGCACAAAGCGTCCGGCCTGAATGTCCGCAAGCGCTTTTTTCATCTCTTCTTTGACAGCTGGCGTAATCACACGCGGACCTGTCACATAACCACCATATTCCGCTGTGTTGGAGACAGAATAATTCATATTGGAAATCCCGCCTTCATACATCAGGTCGACAATCAGCTTGACCTCATGGAGGCATTCAAAATAAGCCATTTCTTCGGCATATCCTGCCTCAACGAGTGTTTCATAACCATAGCGAATAAGCTCTGCGAGGCCACCACATAGCACAGCCTGTTCTCCGAAGAGGTCTGTCTCACATTCCTCACGGAAATTTGTTTCAATAACCCCAGAGCGACCACCGCCAATCCCGGAAGCGTAAGCTAGCCCAAGTTTCTGTGCTTCACCTGTAGGATTTTGATGCACAGCTATCAAACATGGAACACCACCACCTTTAAGATACTCACCGCGCACAGTATGACCCGGGCCCTTAGGCGCGATCATAAAAACGTCTAAATCTTTGCGTGGTTCAATCAGCTGAAAATGCACATTTAAACCATGAGCAAAAAGTAAAGCAGCGCCTTCGCGGAGGTTGTTTTTAATATATGTGCTATAAAGTTCAGCCTGATGCTCATCGGGAACAAGGATCATGGCCATATCGGCCCATTTTGCAGCTTCTTCAAGGTCGAGGACTTTAAGGCCTTCATTTTGCGCCTTTGAAACAGATGATGAAGAAGGGCGCAGTGCGACAGCAATATTTTTAAGGCCACTATCACGCAAATTCAGCGCGTGCGCATGCCCTTGTGAGCCATAACCAAAAATTGCAATTTTCTTATCTTTGAGAAGGCCGAGATCAGCATCCTTATCGTAATATACTTTCACATTTTACTCCGAGCATGAAATTTTCGCTCTTATCGCAACTCTTTACAGATTTTTCAAGTAAAATCATTCAAACAAAGATATAATACCAAAAGCTCTAAATAATTTTGATTAAGTGCTTTTGGTAGAGCGTCCGACTGGGCGCCGCGCATTGTTGCGCGCCCCCTCGGAGCCGTTGGCACAAGCCAACTG
>JBCCNR010000194.1:0-3903 GCA_039025725.1 Pseudomonadota bacterium
ATCAATGTGATATTCGCTTGCGCTTGACATAGTGTCACAGCCATGCTTTTCGTCCCATTCTGCCAGCTCGGCCCCAAGTTTTGCAACGCGATCATAATTATAGGGAGGCATAGAAATAATGTCACGCAAGTCAATATTACCAAATTCTATGCCTGTAATATCAACCCATGGATTAATTGGGTGAATAGCCTCGGCGACTTTACGAAGGATTTCTGGTGAAACCCTATCGATTTTGCTCATGAGGATGCGGCTTGCAAACATAATTTGCTCAGCGAGTAAGTTTTCAATCCCGCGTTTGCCTGCATCTAAATTCTTTGAGACTGCGGGTACTATAGAACGGCCAAGATCATGATCCTGCGCCAGGGTAACAGTATCCACCACAGAGAGAAACCCATATAAAGCCACACCAGAATGGCTGCGGATAGCTTCTATCAATGGCCATGGATGTGTACTCCCCGAAGTTTCAATAATGATATGTGTGGCTCCGGCGTGTTTAATTTTCTCGATGGCTCTTGTAAATTCTTTTAATCCACGCTCACTGCTGATACTACCGGCTGAGATAGAAGTAAATTTTTCATCTTTATGCAAAAGCAATTCATTCGTATTGATCAGCCTTCCATCTACATCTAGCTCACTCATCTCATTGACAATAACACCAAGCTCAATATCATCTTCTGCCTGAGCCTGAAGTAAAAATCTTTGTAATATCGTCGTTTTCCCGGCACCAAGAAACCCATTTAGAATTGTGATTGGAGTTTTTGACTCAAATATACCCATTGTTAGACAGCTTCTAGCCTCTTGCAATTTCAAAATAATAAGATATAAATTTTTATACAATAATTGTTGGAAATTGTCCAACAGGACCCATCCAGTAGAGTTAATAAAGGAAGATCAATAATGGAACTCACGACCTATGAGGATTGGAAACACTGCATCACCGAGCTTTGTAATATTGCTCTTACGCCTGAATATATCGAGAGTCGCATCGCAGACCTAAATGATGTCAATAATTATCAAACACAGAAATTTACCAGCATATGGGGTGAGGCCCATCTCAAGCGCACGATTGGCTGGTTTGAACAAGCAAGGCAAGAGCTTAAATCATGAGTGAAATTCATCCTGTTGTCATTATTGGTGCGGGGGCGTCTGGTATCGGTGTTGGCGCACTCCTCGCAAGATGCGAAGTGCCAACCTTGATCTTAGAGCGCGGTCATATAGGGGAGAGTTTTAAGACATGGCCGAAAGAAACACGATTTATCTCGCCATCTTTTACTGGTAATTTTTTTGGCGCGGTGGATTTAAATGCTGTGACGCCTGAAACTTCTCCGGCTTTTGGCTTTCAGTCAGAGCATCCTTCTGGCCAGCAATATGCAACTTATCTTGAAGATATTGCCGGTGCCTATAATCTTACGATTGAAGAAGGCGTTGATGTGCAGGGTTTTGATGTTGATAAAAAAGGCGTTATTGCACTTACAACCAACGAAGGAGAAATCAAGTGTCGCGCTTTAATATGGGCTGGTGGCGAATTTCAGTATCCTAAAACCATACCGCATACGGTACGCGTGGGAAAATCCTATAAAGATTTCCCTAAGGGGCATCATGTGATTATTGGGGGCTCGGAAAGTGGAATTGAGACAGCTTATAATCTGGTAAAAAATGGGTCTTCGGTTACAGTGATTGACCCATCTGCGCCCTGGGCGAAAAGAGTGAGCGATTCAAGTTATGGTTTGACTCCATTTACTTTTGCGCGTTTACGAAGTTTGCTTAAAAGTGATCAGGCAGAATTTGTTGCGGAATTTGCCGAGGATATTAATGAAAGTGCTGTCTTGACTGAAAGCCGTATTATTAATTTAGACTATCCTGCGATTGATGCCACTGGTTTTGAAACTCAGAAAAGTCTTGCTGGAGATTTGTTCCATTTCCCAGAGGGTTACCCAGAGCTCACAGATCGCGATGAAAGCACGAAATATAAGAATGTTTATCTTGTTGGTCCAAATGTTCAGCATGACAAGGCTATTTTTTGCTTTATTTATAAATATCGTCAGCGTTTTGCTGTTGTCGCCAATGAGATTTTAAACAGACGCGGAGAGAAAAGTCCTGTCATAGATGATTACGCGGATAAAGGTTTCTATCTGGATGATTTGAGCTGTTGTGATGAGGAATGTGTGTGTTGAGTAAGTCGTTCTCATTACAAAATGCAGAGCAATTCATATCAGGGTGGGGGAGTGTTGTCGTCATTCTAGGCGCTATTTTGATTGGTTCAATGGTAGGCATTGCTTCGGATGGGGTCGGAGATAGGCTTTCAAACTTTATAGATTACACAATTCTTGGGCTTGTTTTCTTACTGCTTTTTGAGGTCAGACCTAAGAAGATATTATCCAGCTTGCATCGTATAGATTTCATCATCGCTGCCTTAGTTGCTAATTTTATCATTATTCCTGTACTTGGTTTTGGCATAGCATCGGTTTTTCTATCTAGCCATCCGTTGTTTTTTATAGGTCTGCTGATTTACTTTATGGCGCCATGTACAGATTGGTTTCTGGGGTTTACGCGATTGGCACATGGTAATACGACGCTTGGCGCATCTCTCCTTCCGATCAATATGATTTTACAGCTTTTACTCTATCCGTTTTATCTGCATATATTTGGTGTGGAGATTATAGAAACGGATGCAGTAGGCATATTTCAAACGCTTTGGCAGTGGTTTCTTATTCCGCTTTTAGGAGCTTTGGCTTCACGGTACATCCTCGAAAGATTTTTACAAAAAGAAGTTTTTGAGACAATAGAAGCACTTATTTCTATAATTATTCCTTTATGCGTTGCTCTTCTGGTTGGGCAAATATTTGCTGCTAATATTGGGACATTAAGTGAAAATATATCAATTATACCGATCATATTGCTGGCTATATTTGTGTTTTTCACACTGACTTATACTTTAAGTGAAGTTATAACAAAAATAATGAAATTTAATTATGAAGATCGGGCTCTGTTAACGATGACAACAGGGGCGCGCAATGCTCCTTTGATGCTTGCTGTTACGACAGCTGTGCTTCCTGATCAGCCGATTATCTATGCTGCAATTATTATTGGGACATTGATTGAATTCCCTCACCTGATTGCCTTAAAAATTATTTTGAAAAAAAGTAATGTTAAACAGCAAATTTTAACTTAGCAAATCTATCTCATCCTCTGACATGTCTCCTGGAACGAGGGTGATTGGGATATTTAGTTTTGTTGTTCCACTTGTGAGCTCTTTGATGATAGGGCCAGGATTTTCACCAAGGCCCGTTCCTAAGACAAGAATACGAATTTCTGGATGCTCTTTGAGCGTTTCTTTAATGACATCCGTTGCACGCCCTTGTTTCAATATATATTTAACATCTATATGCGTATGTTCAGAGATATAATCTCTGTAAAAATCACATGATTTTTGGGTGTCGCTGTTATTCTGCTTCTCAAGTTGGTTTTTAACATCTCCCCACATCATCTCGCTTCCGCCGGTGACTTTAGGGACAATTCCCAACAGCATAATCGCAGCGCCAGTCTTTTTTGCGCGTCTTGAGGTATAATAAATAGCTTGTTTGACTTCCGGAGAACCATCAATCACACATAGGAATGTGCGTTTCTTATCTAAAGGCAGGTCATTATCCATACACTTATATCATCCCTTAATCTTCTCTAAAGAAGGATAGGAGATATAAAATGATGCTGTAAAGAGCAAACAGGAAAAAGACTAAATCATTTTTCCCTTACGTGTAATTTGCACCACAGAAGGGCGCGGAGGCATATTAGCCTGAAAATCAGGCCATCTGGTGGCAGGGTCAGAAAAGGTTGATTTGCGCCCAAAACCATCCCATATCTCTCTATCATCCGCGCTTGGATGCTGTACGGATAAAAATAAAG